>JAEUTM010000101.1 GCA_016788025.1 Bacteroidia bacterium | reverse complement strand
TGCATGCCATTAAAGTGAAGGCTCCAGTTAAACTAATTAATTTAAAGATCGTTTTCATTAATATTCTCCGTTTACTTTTCTATTGTTCAGACTTTTGATTTTTGATTTTGGTAACCTGTCCGGCACGGGATCAAAGTCGATTTTTTCATTGAGTGATTTCATAAAGGCTACAAGATATTTTTTTTCTTCAACTGTTAAATGAAGAGAATCTGACGAAAGTGTTTGATTGGGCACCTGAAGCCCTCTGCCAGCTCCTCCACCTGCATCATAGAAATCAATAACTTCTTCAAGTGTTGAAAAAACGCCGTTGTGCATGTATGGTTTAGTTCTTTCTATATTTCTGAGACTGCCAGTACGGAATGCATTGGCCGTTTCTGTAGCCGGGTTCACCAGGAATCTCCCTTTGTCTACGCTGAGTTTTGAAAAATTTTTGTCAGCCGGCACCCCAAGAACTTCAAATTCAGAGCCCACGTAAGGTGGTTTAACACCATTGAATTGAGGAACAAAATGGCATGTAGCGCATTGAGCTTTACTCATAAACAGATTAAATCCTTTTTTTTCTTCTTCGTTCAGATTTGTTTTGTTATTCATGGCCTCATCAAAGGGGGAATAAGCCTTACTGAATTTACTGTAGTAAAGTGTAAGTGCTGAACTAATATGTTCCATACTAATCTCTGGTAATTGGGGAGTATGCTTTAAAAGTGATTTAAGTGTTTGTTTATATTCATCACAGCTGAGTATTTTTTTTAAAACGTCTTTTTCAGCGCAGAACATTTCTGAAGTGTTAGTGATGACAGCAAGTGCCTGCTCTTGCAAGGAAATATGAAAACCATCCTGCATGAGAAGGTGATTGTAGTTAGCGTTAATCAACGAAGGGGTATTTCGCGGGAGACTTTGTTTTTTATCGAAATGTAGAGAGGTTGTAACGGAGGTATCCGCAAAATATTCATTTGGTTTATGACACGAAGCGCAGCTGCGCATATTATTTCCGGATAGTATGGGATCGTAGAACAAAAGTCGGCCCAGGTTCTCGATTTCAGAAAGCACGTTGTAGTCATTTACACGCAGATAAACTCCCTTGGAGTTCTGCCCGGTATAAAGATTTTTAGTGAATATGGTGTTAGCTGCTTTGTTAAGCGAATAGTCTACATAACTTTTTGATACAACTTTGTAGTCGCGGATGAATTGTTGGTTCATCGTGAATAGTATGTTGACATGATCTTTCAGAAAGTTAAAATGATCAAATTCATTCGGATCTGCCGACTGGGAATTTACAAACTCGATCAGATTTTTAAATTCATTAAGGTATGCCTGAGATAAGGCTGTCTGTGGAAAATTTTTGTTAAAGTTCCGATAAAGTTCTTCCGTACCGCTGAGCATAAGTCTAAGTTCAGGAATAGTTCTTTCAGAATCCGGAGATTCAAAACCGGTGGTATAGATGGCCGCCAGGTTAAGAAGGAAAAGCCGATTGCACAGAAAGAAGTGATGAAAATCAGTCAAATTTCCGGTAATGGAGTCTGCTTTAAATGTTTCTACTGCTTTGATCGAACGGGAGATTAATTTTAGCAATGAATCTTTTTCTGGTTTTTCTTCATCCAGGTAGAGATAAGCCAGGGTCAAACCGGCTCCAGGTCTCTTATATGGTTTTTCAAATTTTTCAAATACTTCCGTTTCCCACTCAACCGGCAAGGGGCCATTTATTTGCTTGTAGGAAACAGGCTCCAGGTAACGCCCCCAGAAATCAAATTTCTTTAGATACAGTCGCACAATATTTATTTCTTCTTTTATTTTAGTACGATCTGATTCATATTCCAGATTTTTACTTTCTATAAGTTTGGCTAATTGAATTTGTTTTTGAACCAGATCATTCAGTCTGCAGGAGTAGAGGAGGGCGTAGTCTCCTGTAAATACTTTGCTTATGAACGAGAGCATGCAAAATATTATAACCAATATCGCTGCAGAGATTATTGTAATTTTCCTTTTCATTTAATAACGACAAAAACCAGGTCTGTTTTCTGTACAGACCTGGTAGGTTTTTGTTTGGATATAAATTTTAGTGTATTACCACCAGTTTTTGACGATTGGTTTTTCCGTTTGCATTAATTTCAACGAAATACTCTCCGCTTTGTAACGCAGTTGTGTTTAATGTAATGATAATTTCACCACGAGATAATTCTTTCTCGGTTGTGGTCATTACTTTTTTACCTTGAAGATCATAAACACTTACAACAACAGATCCATTCGATTTAAGATTCATATTCAGGCTAACTTCATCCTTTGCAGGATTAGGGAAAATCTTTACAAAGCTTTCGTCGTTAGTATTTTGTTTGATGCCAACGTCCAGGGTGCTGCGACCGCTGATTGCGAAATCGTAGTTCGCTTCATCAGCGTCGTTGCTTATTACATTAATAATTGCATTGCTGGTTGAATTTGGTACCGAAGAAAGATATTGAACCGAGAATGTTTGAGCAGCGTTGCCAGATAAAGCAAGAGGGAATGAAGGCAAACCTAGTAATGTAAAGTCACTGGCATTGGCCCCGGAAATTGTAATGCCAGATACGGTAAGTGTTCCGTTTCCGGTATTCTGAATTTTGAACTCTTGTACTACCGGCGTGTTGTATATCACGGTTCCAAAATCTGTGTTATCACCTGTGCTGATTGTTGAATTACCGTCAATGATACTTATGGAGTTGCCTTGCATATCTATTTCAGCAAGTGCGCCGGTACCTTGTACGGCAAAGTCGTATATGTTCTCGTCCCAGTCACTGCTTGTCACGTTAAGGATTGCGTTCCTTGTCCCAGCCATTGGAGGAGTAAAGATTACTGTTATCGACTGACTTGCATTTCCGTTAATTACAAAAGGGGTGCTTGGACCAGAGATAAAAAAATCGCCCGCATTTGCGCCAGTCATTTTGAGTGATGACACTATGAGCGTACCTGAGTTTGTATTCTGGATGTTAAACGTTCGAGTGATCGCCGTTCCAACATTTGACAATCCAAATAGAGTTCCATTACCTGCGTTTGTGGTGGTGGCTCCGTCAACAATACTAATAGCATTACCCTGAACGTTTATTTCTGGGTTTGCAGCTGCTGTAGCTGGATTAAAATAGGCTTGTAATTGTCCCATTTCTACAACAGGACCAGCAACCGATGAATGTATCTGATCGTATTGTAAAAACCATCCTGCACCTAATACTCCCTGCATGTCTATAATTCCTGAAGCTTCTTCGTCGATGGTAATATAATTTGCTCCACCAGTCTGAAAGCGAGTAGAGTCGTGGTCCATAACTAATGAAATTGCGTCGGTGGATATTTTGTACTGCCATACTTTTGCCCTGTGGTTATTTCCGCCTGGATCTTCTTGTATAAGAATATGCCCATTGTTATCTACTGTGAGGTTATCCATCATTTTTGGACCTTCTGTCCCATCAAGAACTGCGGTGATTGTTCCGCCAAGTTCAGGGTTGGTGATATCGGTGAAACGGAGTCTCCACATCCTGCTTGGACTTGTGAAAGAGTTTGTAGTTACGAAATAGAAATCACGAGGATTGTTTGGATCCCATGCACCGTCTTCAGGACGAAGGAAATTGGTTACACCATAGTTAGCACTGTTAGTTTGTAGTGTTGCGCCCGTTGTATTGTGAACTAGACCAAGGTCTACCAGTGTAAATGTTGTGCCGGCAGCCGGAATGGAACTACTAACCTCATTGTATAAACCTAACACGCTTATACCGTAAAGTCTGCCACCAAACAATCCGGCTTTCTCGATTGTGTTGCCTGATGTACTTTTATTTCCAACATAAACATAAACCTGGCCTGGTGTTGAATCGTCAAGTCCAACCACAATTGTTTTGTCTTGTGGGAACGGACTTGCAACGTTGTTTTCAAAAGAACAACGGCCCAG
>JAEUTM010000077.1 GCA_016788025.1 Bacteroidia bacterium | reverse complement strand
GATAATCCATGGTGGGGCGAGCACGTTCATCGCTACGAAGTTGCTCTTTCATACCTTTCACCTGGTTCTTCTGTTTTAGACATTGCCTGCGGAAGTGGCTTCGGGTCTTATTTATTGGCCAAAAACGGTCATACGGTAAATGGAGCTGACCTGTCTGAAGAAACAATTCTTCAATGCAACCAAGAATTTCAGCATCCGCAATTAAAGTATACCAAGGCTGATGCAACTAAACTGCCTTTTCCTGACGAACACTATGATGCCGTTGTATCCTTTGAAACTATAGAACACACAAGGCAATATCTGGAGGTCCTTCAAGAGTTTAAACGCGTTGTTAAAAAAAATGGAATCATTCTTATTTCTACTCCCAATATCCTGGTGAATAGTCCTGATGGTGTGGTACGAAATCCCTACCACACCCAGGAGTGGAATTACAGAGAACTAAACGATCTCCTGTTAGCCACCTATCCCTCCGTTAAAATATACGGACAATCCTACAGCAGGTATAATGGTAAGAGCGGGATAAAAAACAAACTCGCGAAACTTACGGAAAATACCCTGTATTTACGTGGCATCAGGAAATTACCATTGGGTATCCAGAACGGTCTCATGCAGTCACTGATAAACAAACCAATGTATCCTCTCGCGTCGGACTATTCTATGGTGTCGGAACAAAAAGAAATTGAGGCGTGTAAAACCTTTTTTGCAGTATGCCGGCTAAAATAAGCATAGTCGTACCTTGTTACAATGCAGCTGATTTTATAGCTGAAACGCTTTTTTCTGTTTTTTCGCAGACATATACCAATTATGAGGTGCTGATAATTGATGATGGAAGTACAGACAAAAGCAAAGCTGTAATCGACGGCATCTCTCACCACTCTCTAAAGTATTTTTGGCAGGAGAACCAGGGCGTATCAATGGCAAGAAATAACGGGCTCGAAAAAACTACTGGCGACTATGTTCTTTTTCTTGACGCAGATGATCTTTTAGAGCCCGATTTTTTAAAAACAAGGATTAAAAAGCTTGAGGAAAACGAAAATCTGCTCTTTGCTTGTTCAAAAGCTATTCTGATAGACGAAAACTCTGCTCCCCTCAACAAGGAATACGAAGCGGTTTGTGAGAATGTTGAAGAAGAAATCTGTAATTACACAGCTGATTGTTGTTCCTGTCCATCAAATTATTTAATTAGAAATATTTTTAAAGAAGAGGGCTTGCGATTTCACCCCTCCCTTTCGAATGCAGCTGATCGTTTTTTTCTGTTAGAGCTTAACAAACTTGGAAAGGGAACTCTTGTCAACGGTTCCTCAAAATTGAAATACCGCATTCATGAAAAAAGCATGTCAAAAAATATAAGTCCAAAAAACATCCTCGATTTAATAAAATTCTACGAACTGGTACTTAATTACAAACTTATTCCCTCCAGGTATTATTTCAATTTTAAATTCAAAACCTTCAGAATCTGCTTTTCGGAGTCACTCCTCATCAAAAAACCCCTGCTTGCTTTAAGAAGCTGTCTGTTCGTCTTAATGAAATTCTAATCCAACCGGTGAAGTAGCACGTTGGTCTAATCATGTTAATTTTCAGTTGGTAATAAAGCGAAAGTGCTCATAAAAAAATACTATTTTCGACGAATTAAAAAAGCAGGGTATTTTCTTTGACAGACGCTTAACATGCTCACATTTTTCCGATCTAATAAACATTACCTGTGGCTTGTTCTGTTCCTGTTCACAATATCTCCTTTTGTAGTTGCCCTGTTTGATCAAAGACCAAAAGACACTTGTGGTAACGAAAAATTTGATCCTTCTCTGGGTTATTTAAAAAGCACTGATCAAATTCTTGCTTATGCTGACAAAGAATATAAAGGTGGCTCTCTTCTCAGCCTGGAAGACACAGTTAGCTACGTGGCTCACATCACCGACATATATAAAAGGCGCTTCTGCCATGGTGAATTGAACTACAGATTCTCAGAAAATTGGATCGCATGGGTGGCTGGCAAATTGTTCTGGTCGCATTTTTCGTCGATGGTCCTGACCAAAGACGTTGTAAAATATTCAAAGTGCCTGTGCAACCAACAAACACTGGCTTACATGGAAGCTTTGATCCAAAAAGGAATTGACGTTCGCACGGTTGGTTTAGGATACAAGGTGCCGGGTCACTTTTTGTGTGAAGTGTGGTACGGTGGAGCCTGGCATCTTTATGACATTAGCATTGAACCTAATTGGGATAGAATCGAACATCCACATCGGGATCTGGAATACTACCTGAAAGACAAAGACATGTTTTATAAGATCTACGAAGGGCGGATACAGCGTAGTCTATTCGACAAAATAATGGAACAACAGGTTTATGGCGAAAGGAACAATCTCCCGGGAAAAAAAATGAAGTTTTTTCAGGCCTTTACGGAAGTGCTCACCTATATTATGCCAATAGGATTCTTGGTGCTTTTCCTTGGATCATATAGAAAAAGAAAAATCCAGCGGGTATTTGAAATATAAGCCGAAAGTTTCGGCGCAAAAATATTCTGTAAATTCGCAACCAGCCTTTATGGTCCGAAATTTCCTGTTTCATAGAATCAGTCCCGATCGTGATCCCCTCTGGGATCCGATGGATCCCGATCTTTTTAGTAAGTGCCTAAGGCATATTTCAGAAAACTATGATGTTATAACGATTGAGGATCTTCCACACGCAAAATTACATGAACAAACTGCTACTATTTCATTTGACGATGGCTACAAAGACAACATTGAGGTAGCTTTACCGATTCTTGAAAAATATAGAGTAAAGGCCTCGTTTTATGTGGCAACCGACTGTATCGACAACCAAACCCCAACATGGACGTATTACCTGGAACACCTGTTTAAGAATACCCAGAAACCCGAACTGAACATCGATTTTGAATATTTACCTGAAGGAATGCGCGTGAAACAACTTCAGGATTACAACTCGCGGATTGCCTACGTAAAGAAGCTTAAACCCCTGCTTAAAAATCTTACGCTGGCCCAGCGCCGGGAAGTGGTTCTCCATGTTTCGGGAATATACAACGATGTAGAAAAACCTAATGTTATGATGACTTGGGAAGACCTAAAAAAACTAAGGCAGCTCGGGCATCAGGTTGGGTCACACACCAAATCTCACACCATGCTTGGGCACCTTTCAGATGAAACAAGACTTATAGAAGAATTAAAAGGTTCCCGTGACAGAATTTTTGAGATGTTGGGTGAAAATCCAAAGACCATTTCATACCCTAACGGTTCGTACAACCAACGCGTTACTGAACTTAGCAAAGAATATGGTTACCTTTCAGGCTTAGCTGTAAAACAAGACGTTTATATACCTGGAAGAGACAGCATTTTTGAGATCCCCCGCATAGAGCTTTATAATGAACCCTGGTGGAAAACAAAACTCAGAATAAGTAACTCTTTAGAAAGAATAAAAAAGGTATTGCGCTACAAATGAAGATTGTTTTGTGGATAGGAAGCGGCGCTAATCAACGGGCGCTAGCCAATAAGATCAGTCAACGGTTTAAGATTGATGCTATTGTTGTGGAAGAAGCTTCCAGGCGAAACCCCATTGATATTAGCGCTTACTTTTCCAAAATCAGTAGCCGGCTCTTCTTTTCGGTGATTCCGGAGAGTTGGTCTAAGCTTATGGATCATTATAACACCAAATATCCCGCCTATCCGGAAAGCAAAGTTATAAAAGTAGATTCCATTAACCATCAGGATACATATGCAACTACCAGGTCCATAAAACCTGATCTGATAATTGTTTCGGGAACGAGCCTGATTCGTGACGAATTACTTAGTATTAATCCTCCATTTGGAATCGTTAATCTTCATACAGGACTTTCGCCATATATGAAAGGCGGGCCAAACTGTACAAACTGGTGTATTGCAAATGGACAATTCCATCTCATTGGAAACACGATTATGTGGATCGATAAGGGAATTGACAGCGGTGATATTATATCCTCCGAAACCGTATCATTTAACGGAAATGAAACACTTTTTGAGGTGCACTACAAAGTGATGGAACAAGCTCACGAACTTTATGTAAAGGCAATTGCCGGAGTCCTTGACAAACAGCCAATTAAACGAATTAAACAAAAAGACATTGGCGAGGGTAAAACGTATTTTCGAAAGAACTGGGATCTAAGCCAACAGGCAAGGCTTGTAAAAAACTTTAAGAACTTCGAAATCTCTATTAAATCCGATGACTATAAATCAAAGAAGAAGGAACTAAAAACCTTTCCGTTTGAATTTTAAACAGATAACGTATGTGTGGCATAGCAGGATTTATCGACTTCCATAAACGATCTTCGGAAAATGATCTGTCTTCGATGTCGGATACTCTTGTCCACAGGGGTCCGGATGGATCAGGACTATTCTTTGAAGAAAATGGTGATTTTTCCTTAGGCCTTGGTCACAGAAGACTTTCAATAATTGATTTATCAGACACAGGTAAGCAGCCCATGTCTTACCGCAACCTGCATATTGTATTTAATGGTGAAATCTACAACTACAATGAAATAAAGTCAGAACTCTCAAAATTCGGACATCGCTTCAACGGCCATTCGGATACTGAGATGATACTTCATGCCTACGAGACTTGGGGAGAGAAATGCCTCGATCGTTTTATAGGCATGTTTTCATTTACAATTTTCGACAGAACAAAAAACGAACTTTTCTGTGCCCGAGACAGGGCCGGCGTTAAACCATTCTTCTATTACTACCACGATGGGATTTTTCTGTTCGCATCGGAACTGAAAGCATTTCACGTTCATCCACGTTTTAAAAAAGAACTAAATATCTCTTCAGCCGCGGCATTTTTGCAACATGGAAATGTGCCGGGCCCGCATTGCATTTTTAAAAACTGCCTAAAGCTACGACCTGGTCATTTTTTGAAGTTGAATCTTCGTTCAAAAAATGTGCTTGAAGAACCATACTGGAACGTGTATGACTCTTACAACAAACCAAAACTTAACATTGGATTTGAAGAAGCAAAAAAAGAAACGGAACATATTTTATCCTCTGCTTTTCGGTATAGAATGGTTTCCGATGTACCCGTGGGAGTTTTTTTAAGCGGAGGTTACGACAGTACCTGCCTCAGCGCAATCCTCCAGGCAAATGGCGTTGGCAAACTAAAAACCTTTACCATTGGCATCAAAGACTCCAAACTCGACGAGGCCCCATATGCAAAACAAATTGCAAAATATTTGGGAACCGAGCATCACGAATTGTATTGCGATGAAAATGACGCGCTGAATCTTATCCCGATGTTGCCCGCCGTATACGACGAGCCCTTTGGTGACCAAAGTGCTATTCCAACAATGCTCGTAAGCAAGCTCGCCGTAAGAGATGTGAAAGTGGCATTGAGCGCTGATGGGGGTGACGAGGCATTTGGTGGTTATAATCGTTATGGATTCCTCTTGAAACAGGGATCCTGGCTTAATAGTATCCCATCGCCACTAAGAAATTTAGCCTCATCAATAATGGGAACCGTGAAGGCGGAGAGAATTCCTTATTTTGGTGACACCTATAATTTTGCAAATCGCTACGAAAAACTAAAGCTGCTTCTTAGGGACCCGTCTCCGGAGAATTTTATGCTGAGTCTGAGCAAACAGTATTCGCAGAAAGAGCTTAAAAAATTACTCGCTATAAATACAGAAGAACCCGAAACGCTTTACAATAAAAAATTCCTCAAAAACGAATTTCACACTGGTCTGTCGTACATGATGGCAATTGATTATCAAACCTATCTGGTCGACGACATTCTTCAAAAAGTTGATCGTGCAACCATGGCTTTCAGCCTGGAGGGGCGAGAACCTTTTCTCGATCACCGGATCATTGAATTTGTTGCCCGGCTACCGGACAGCTATAAATACAATAAGGGTGTCAAAAAATATATTCTGCGCGAAATAGTCCATAAGTACATTCCTAAAGAAATGATGGACCGCCCGAAAATGGGATTTGCCATTCCGATCGAAAATTGGCTTGACAAGGATCTCAAGTCATTGGTGCTGGATCATCTCAGTCCATCAAACCTTAAATCTTCCGGTCTCTTGAATCAAAAACAGGTTGAGGAACTTTTAAATGGATTTTTTAATGGCAAAAAGGAGTTTGCGCTGAAAATCTGGTACCTTCTGATGTTCCAGATGTGGTATAAAAAATGGATGGTTTAGTTTGCCGCCATTTGAGGTTTTGGTAAAACAAAAACCTTTTTTGTTTTGATCTTCACCATGCTGTTCAGGATCACCAGGCAAGACAGAAAAAATGGAATGCACGGGATTTTCAAACGTACCAGAGTTCCGAAATTGGAAATGGATACCCCCACTGAAAATGCAAAGAACATAGAAAAAATAAACGAGAACATCAGCAATGGATGCGAGGTGATATAAGTAAAAAATCGGAGCACTCTTAATCGGATGATTAGGTATATTGTAAAGCCAAGGATAAACATGTTCTCGATTGCGCAAATTCCCATTACCACATTCTTTACATCAAAAAATGTCGGCCTGAAAAGCGTGGCAAAAATAGCTTTGTGTGCAACGGACAACATTCCTTCGATTGTTGGTTCGTAATCCCCGATATTAAAAGTATTTCCGCCGTAATAACTTTGTTTAAGATCCTGCTGTGCTCCAGAAGCCGTTTTAATAACCTTGTCTACAGAATAGTTTCCGAGCGAATCACCCAATTGCTGCAACACCAGTAACGCAACTGCACTTCCAGCCACTAAAATAGTTGGCGTCATCATAATCCGCACAAAATTATTTTTGATACGTGTTATTCTTAACGACACAAACCATAAAATGGACCCAGGCATCAACGCAAAAAGAATGTACGGTTTGATGAAAAGAAGTAAGAATATGCTCACAACCAGCGAAAGCATGTACTTAAGCTTCCAGCTTTTTTGTGTGAAAAACCAATAAAATCCGTGAACATAAAAACAGGTCGCAGAAAAGGTAATACTGTCTTTCATAATTCCACTTCCCCAAAACACCACTGAGGGCACATAAAGGATGGACCAAACAAATTGTTTTTCGAGTGATGGAAATTCACGAACAAAAATCAGGAAAAGTCGCCACACGCCGAGGTAGCAGACCGACGCTACTGCGATTGCGCTGGCCATATAACTTTTTCCACATAACAACACAATAGGCACAAAACATTTCGAAACGAAAAAGGCATAAGGATCATTCACCCAATAAATAAACTCAAAATCGCCACTTACTAAAAACAACTCCGACATTTTTGGTTCGCCAAAATAGATATATAAAAATGTTTCCGGGTCGGTTAACAATGAATTAATGAGAGCTGAAGCGGTGTAATGGTAGTTGATGGTGTCGCCGCCTTTGTAATAGAAAAAATAAACCAAACCCAGGCATATCGCTCCGAAAATCTTGATCATTAGGCCAGGCATAAAATACTGGTATATCCTATCCTTTTTAAGCTGTT
>JAEUTM010000051.1 GCA_016788025.1 Bacteroidia bacterium | reverse complement strand
TGATCGTCGGCCACAACTTTATCCTTGTCTTCCTGTCTCTTTGAATAAAACTTAAAATTGTTGGCCTGTGTTTGTTTATTCTCTAACAAATAAGGAAAATACTGCGAAGCCACAGCCTGGTAAGCTGGTGAAGCTGATGTGAGCACCAGGTAATCGCACTTTAAGTTTGCCACAAATTCCGAGAAAAGTCTTATCGTTGAGACCTCCGCTTCTTTCCCTGTTTTTGAATCCCGACGCTTATATTTCACTGCCTCCATGTAACTGATCATACTATCACTCGCAACAACACAATCAAAACTAGTATTGTATTTTCCAAAATAGATCATTTTAGCTGTTTCGTCCGCATCACAGAAAATCGGGAAGACATTCTTATCACCATAAAGATTTTTGTAATGAATAGTTCGCTCAAACTGGTATTCAAAAACAGTCTCAACGCATTCATGTAAATAGTCCTTTTTGATATAGGTTTTGTAGACCAGCGCAACAAACAACAATACGAATGCAGTAAGGAACATCGGTTTCTTATCAAAGCTGATCCAGGACGAAATAAGCATAATAAAAGCAGTAGAAGAAAAAAGCATTACCGAATACTGAAACACAGGCGCCCTTAAAGCCGAATAACTGTAAATGATCAGATAATTCAGTAGGAAAATAGTCAGTAGGAAAATTCTTTTTTTATCGAAGGTGAATTTCCTGGCTACAAAGATCGAAGCGACAACTAAAAGCATAATCAGAGCGTAGGTTCTCCCTGTTCCGAAAAGCGTTTTCAGAAAAGGAAAGATTACTGTAATCTCAGGTACTTCCAGCCAGCCTCCAATATCGCGACCTATTCCCGGAACACTTAACTGGTAAAGCGTTGTTGGCAGGTGAGGCAAATAAGCGAGAACGGTTAACACACAGGTAATAAGGTATTTTTTCCTGTTTTCATTGTTCGCCATAAAAAGTCCGGATAAACAGACGGTAAATGCAAATAAGGAATTAATGTGCTGGTTTAGAGCCGAGATCCAGGCAAAAAATCCCAGTAAAAAGAAATTTGAAATTCGTAAATCCTTATTAAAGAAGATCTCAAAGAAATAATACAATAAGGCCATGCTAAAGAATGCACCGGAGATATACATCCTGGCAATAGGTGCATAGAATACAAAAATCAGCGAGAAGGAAAAGATCAAGGAAGCGATGAGTCCGCTTTGTTTAGAAAAATTCCTGTAGCCGAATGCATAGGCATAAATAACCAGGCCCAAACTAAATAAGAGAAAAGGCAGTTTAACGATCCAGGTTTTGTATCCGAAGATCTTCACGGTGTAGAAAATGAGCAACTGGACAAATGCCGGATGTGCGTCAATCTTAACGCCTTTTTCCATCACTTCAGAAAAAGAATCGAATTGGGTGCGGGTTAAACCGCTCAGCTCGTCGTATGTGAATTGATAATCGAAAAGCGGGAATAACCTCAGCGCTGCGCAGAGCAGCAGAACAAAGATAAAAAGGTCGTGTTCCTTGAGGAGCTTCATTGTTCGAATATAACAAAAGCAGTCTTATTGGAACGCAGATAACGCGGATAAATATGATTAAGTGGGGAGAAAAACACAGATTTCACGGATGACACGGATGACATTTAATTTAAACACGATATCTGCAAAATCCTGGTAATATGAATATAAACTGTTGTTTTTTGGAATCTAGGATCAAACTATCTGCCTGATTTTAATTAACTTACAAAAGTATTTCAATTTATTTTGATGACCTTTTGCCGAAACGACCATTAATACAAAAACACATTAATGAAAGACAGTCATATCATAGACTTGCTTAAAAGCAATCGTTATGCAAAGGTCAGCGAGAAGCTCTATGGCTACTTTCCGGTGATAAAAAAGCTGATTCTTAAGAACAGTGGAAACCGGGAAGATGCTGAAGACATTTACCAGGAAGCGCTGATTATTTTGATCAAAAAAATCAAGGATCCCTCTTTTGAACTGAGAAGTAGTTTGAATACTTACCTGTACAGCATTTGCCGTTTCCTGTGGAGTGAACGCTTAAAAAAGAAAAATAAAAAACCCGAAACAGGATTTGAAAAATACAGGGATGGCTTTCAGGTAAACGAATTAGAAACCTTTCAAAAAAACGAATCAGATATCAGACTCGCGGAAAAGGCATTCCAACAGCTGGGAGAAAAATGCAAACAATTGCTAATGCTCTTTTATTTTAAAAAAATGACGATGGCAAACATTGCCCAGAAGCTGAATTTCAACTCTGAAAATGTTGCCAAGAACCAGAAGTACAGATGCATTGAAAAAGCAAAAGAAAATTTACAAATCTTAAAATCTTCCAGCCATGAATAAGTACACAGAAATTATAGATAGATATCTCAGCGGCGAAATGAGCCCCGCAGAAAAAGCCGATTTTGAAAAACAACTGGCATCAAACAGCGAATTAAAGTCAGAATTTCTCTCCCAGCGACAAATCATTGAAGGCATAGAAAGGGTCGCGTTGAAATCAGAAATTAAACAGGGATTTAAGCGAGGGTCCTTCAAAAATAAAGCAGGAAAATGGATCCTTGGTTTTGTCATTGTGGCACTTGCAGTTAGCACAGTATTTGTGATAAAAACATCAACGAATGAACAGGATCATAAAAAACTCTATAAGACCCCCCATGCAATGGCTAGTTCTGATAAAGAAGAAAAACTCCGATATGAACTCACAGAAGAAAACAATTCAAACTGGGTTGAAGCTGATAAACAGTTACTATCGCAGTTTTTTAAAATAAGTGGGAAAAGAGACACGGTGATCGAAACGAAGGCGGGAATTATTTTAGCAATTCCTGCCAGCTCGTTCTATAAAAATACAGGGGAAGAAGTTGCTGAAAATATAGAACTAGAAATAAAAGAAGCAATGAATCCACTGGATATCATGAAGGCCGGACTATCGACAACCAGCAATGGCGAACTTTTACGAACTGGGGGCATGTTTTATTTGAACGCCAGGCAAAACGGTGAAAATCTTAAAAT
>JAEUTM010000532.1 GCA_016788025.1 Bacteroidia bacterium | reverse complement strand
AAATCAGTTTATCTAACTCGGCCTTACTCTCCGGTTTCAATTCCCATTTATCAACGTCGAAAAATATATTCTTTAGTTCCACCGCAGCGTTCAGTTCGATTGGCTCCAGAGGAATGTCAAGCAGGTAAGGCTTATTAAAATCAACCTCGGTATTTTTCAAACTAAAATTGTCGCTGTAAAATAAATAGCCCGGACGGCTTACGTTTACCAGATAATTTTTATTGGCTGTGAGTGTCACAAGAAACTCGCCATTCTTTTGTGAATAGGATTCTACCGTTTGTTTTTCCGTTGCAATATCCACCAACTCAAACCTTGCTTCAAGTGGCTCCTTTGTTTTTGCATCGTAAATTTTTCCTTTTACGTAGGTGATTTTTTCGGGGCGTATGTCTGTTGGCATTTCAAACTGGTAGAGATCAACCCCACCCTGACCACCCGGGCGATCGCTTGCAAAAAGTGCAAACTGTCCTGAAGGCTCAACAAGCAAACTAATATCATCTAAGTGTGAATTTATCGGATACCCCAGATTTACGGGTGTACCCCATTCACCGTTTGCCTGGCGTTTCGACATAAAAATATCGAGTCCACCCATTCCTACATGTCCTTCGCTGCTAAAATATAACGTTTGATTGTCCGGGTGGATAAATACAGATTCTTCTTTGTAAGGTGTATTAACCACATCTGATAATTTTACAGCGGTGGAGAACTTGCCGTCTGGTCCAATGGTACTGCAGTAAATATCCTGCTCCTTCACAGAACCTCTTGTCACAATACCGCGGATAAAATAAAGAGTCTTGCCATCACTACTGAAGCTGGGCTGTGTTTCCCAGTGATTTGTATTGATAGCCGGGCCGGCATTTCGTGCTCTGGTCCAACGTCCGTTTACCTTTTGCGCGTAAAAAATATCGCAGCTTCCGTAACCCTTTCTATCGTCCACACTATAATCGCCAAACTGAGTTGCACAGGACACAAAAAACATAATCGTTCCATCTGCAGATAAGGTCGGAGCACCTTCATTACCACTGCTATTTATTTCCTGTACCGGATTGGCCTCCTGCCATACATTCTTTTCTTTAAGGCTTAGGTAAAGATCCTCGTTCTGGTCACCAGGCATATTTGAGTGTTTTACGCTACGCGTAAAAAGGCACTGTTTGTCGTCGGCTGTTAAAGCGGGAAAATACTCATCCATATCAGAGTTAATTCCTGGGCCAATATTCACAGGTGAATAAGGTTTTGGATGTTTTACGGCCTCTGCTCCGAAAGTAGCATTGGCCAGCATGCGAAGAGCTCTTTCTTTCGTATCCGGATTTATTCTTTCCAGCTTTGTAAAATGTTCAAGCGCTTTTTTAGCTTCTTCGTATTGCGCAGTAAGAAGGAGAGATGCGCTTAAAAAATAGTAAGCGTTGTTGTAGAATTTGGGATTGATTTCGATTGCTTTACGGTAATACTCAATCGCCTTCTCGTGACGATCGGTCATCTGATAAAGATTTCCGAGACCAATTGCAGCCTCCACAAACTTATTGTCTTCTTCCAGAGCTTTCAGAAAATACTTTTCGGCATTCTTATCGTCTTTTTTTTCAAAAGCCAGTTTGCCTTCGTTCTGATATTTGACAGCTTTTTTATTTGTGCTTGTGTACTGTCCCGGGGGCAATTGCGCATGTAATGAATTGCAGCCAAAAAAGCCCACTGCTAATGAAAGGAAACAATAGAAGTATTTTATCTTGTATTTAAACATTCAACCTAAGGTAATTACGATTCTAATTTAAGCCTATCCAAGAGCGCAAACAGTTCTTTTGTTTTTCACTCACGTTGTCAGCCAGTGCAATCTCATTTTTGTGTATCACTTTGATCTTTCTTGCAGGAGCTTTCAGCGTTTTTTCTTTAAACTTCGATTTGCCTTTTGGTCTAAAAATATCCACTGTAATCATTTGTCCTTCTTTCACAGTGCTATAGTATTCGCCAAATACCTCTCTAGCCGTTTCTAAAGTGAGTTCTTTGCCATTTAACTTGCTGATTTCGTCTCCCTTCTTAAATCCAAGTGCTTTTCCAAACTCATCCATTCCATTTGTGCTCTCCACAAACAGGCGCTTGGTATCTTCATTATAGTTGATATCGTTTACGCCAAAGGTGAAATCATAAGATTCACTTTCTTTTATAAATTTAATTCCAATTCTGTTCAGCACATCTTCCATCGGAAGCGGTTTACCACCTCCTACATGTGTTCTGAGAAAGGCCCCGATCTCTGGATAAGTAAACTTTTCGATATCGTTAAAAAGATCTTTATCGTTGAAAGATTTATCCTTACCATATTTTGTTGCTAAATCCTTCATCAGGTCCTGGGTACCGTATTTTCCGTTGCTCATGTCTCTTAGCATAATATCAAGACACATGCCGATTACCGCCCCTTTTTCATAAACATTGTTATATTGTTTGTGAATTTTCTCC
>JAEUTM010000025.1 GCA_016788025.1 Bacteroidia bacterium | reverse complement strand
CAGAAGCATTTGGAATAATGGGAGAAGCAACTGTAGACGTAAACGCTGGCCCCGTCCAGCTAAAATTAGCACCGGGAGCCGACGCATTTAGAATCAGGTTGGTTCCCTGGCATACAAGGGCGGCGGGCGACGCATTCACTGTAACAGGACTTGTAGCGATCACATTAACTTGGGTAACCGTGCTTTTGGAACATACTATTTGGCCAGTAAATGCGCTATATTTTGCAATTAATGTGTAAGTGCCCGCATCTGCAGGGGTTACAGACCCTCCCGGAGAAGGGCTTTGTGGATGTGGAAGTGGAAGATTTTGAGAATTGCCAACCAGAGTTCCATTATAATACCACTCGTAACCTACAGGAGGATTGATATTGGCAGACAAGGTAACTCCAGTAGTCAGATTGCAAACGTTTATCGGTGCGCTGATATTAAGAGGCGGACTCGGAGCAACACTAACATTAGTAACACCTGTCATTGTACACCCACCAGACACAGCAGTCACAGTATATCCACCATTACAGTTTTGTCCCGGAACCGGAACAATAACAACATTAGAATTGGAAATGTAAGGGTTCGGACTCATACAACTACCTGTAACGGTATAATTCGCAGCATTCACATTTTGAACCGTGATAACCGCATTATCTCCAGGGCAGTAATAAATGTTGTTTGTAAAAGTCAGAGGTGCCGGTGGAACAACACTCAGTGAAACAGTGGTAGTTGAAGTAATCGGACCACCGGAAAAAATTCCGGAGCCGTATAAAGAATATGTGTAAATGGTTGCTACCGGGGTACATTGGAAAATAGCTGTCGTACTGGTAAAAACAGTTTGTATCGTAGGGGTTCCGGGAGTTACCAGGGTATAACTAACGTTACTTACGTTATTCCAGCTTGGAAAAATGGCTACAGTCTGGCAAGGACAAGCCGTTACGCTTGGGCAGCTTATTTGCGGTTGAGCCCAGGCCTTAATTGCAAATACAAATACAATAGCCAGGGTGAATAAAATTCTATAGTGATGTTTTTTCATGCGAGGTTACCAAGAGACTGTTTTCACAGAATTAATTATATACAAAGCTAGTAAAAATACAAAAAAAAGCTCTCATTTTCAATAATCGGCAAGGCCTTTTTACTCATTCAAAGAGCCTAATTTATAAAAGTAATTTTGTTTATAAAATATTAACTTTTTATCGAAATTTCGGGGGTCCCACGTGGTATAGCTCAGTTATAGCAAAGCTTTCGAAAAAATCAAATACTTAAATACCAGGCTTGGGCTTATGATTATTTTGTATCTTTCAGCCTCTATTAAAACTAAATTATGAAGGGAATTATTCTCGCAGGGGGCTCAGGAACCCGTTTGCATCCTTTAACTCTTGCAATGAGTAAACAAATGATGCCTATTTACGATAAACCGATGATTTATTATCCTTTGTCGGTATTAATGATGGCTGGCATTAATGAAATCCTTATCATTTCCACACCGCACGATCTGCCAAATTTTGAGCGCCTGCTCGGAAACGGCGAAAAGCTGGGTTGCAAGTTCACTTATGCGGTTCAGGAAGTTCCAAACGGTCTGGCTCAGGCATTTGTTATTGGCGAAAAATTTATAGGAAAAGAAAAAGTAGCCCTGATTCTCGGCGACAATATATTTTACGGCGTTGGTCTCGGTGGCGCTCTTCGCCAGATTAACAATCCTGACGGAGGTGTTGTATTTGCTTATCACGTGAGCGACCCGGAACGCTATGGCGTGGTTGAATTTGATAAAAAATTCAACGTTCTTTCTATCGAAGAAAAACCTAAGGAACCAAAATCCAACTATGCTGTTCCTGGTCTGTATTTTTATGATAACGAAGTTGTGAGCATTGCAAAAAACCTAAAACCAAGTCCACGTGGTGAATATGAAATCACGGATGTAAACAAAGAATATTTAAAACGCGGTAAACTTAAAGTTTCTATTATGGATCGTGGAACAGCCTGGCTCGATACCGGCACCTTCCCTTCTTTAATGCAGGCTGGTCAGTTTGTGCAGGTTATTGAAGAACGCCAGGGATTAAAAATCGGCTGTATAGAAGAGGTTGCTTTCAACATGGGTTACATTAATAAAGAACAACTTATTAAAGTAGCAGAGCCACTCACAAAAAGTGGTTATGGTAATTATCTGCTGGAGCTTGCTAAGAATTCATAATAAATCGTGACAGAGTATAAAGAACTCCTCGGGTTATTTTCAAAACGCTTATCAGAACACGTTGCGGATCTGCAGCATAAAAAACCTGTGGAACTCTACGGTCCGGAAGCTTATATTCTAGAGCTTGGAGGAAAAAGACTCAGGCCTCTGCTGGCTTTGATTGCCTGCGAACTTTTTGGGAAAGATCCCCGTGAAGCAATTGATGCGGCATTAAGTGTGGAATTGTTTCATAATTTTTCCCTGATCCACGATGATATTTTAGATCAGGCGCCATTAAGAAGGAATCACCCAACGGTTCACACCAAGTGGAATACAAACATTGCTATTCTCAGCGGTGATGCAGTGCTTGTAAAAGCGTTTCAGGCTCTTGGAACTTATGAAGCCGAGACAGCCCGGAAGCTTACAAACATATTCAGTAAAACAGCAATCGAAGTGTGTGAAGGGCAGCAGCTCGACATGAATTTCGAAAATATGGATTCGGTAAGTGTAGACGACTACATTCATATGATCACGTACAAAACCGCTGTGTTGCTTGGCTGCAGTTTACAAATGGGAGCCATTATTGCTAAAACTTCGCCGGCTGACCAGGAACATCTTTACGAGTTTGGAAAACATCTTGGCATTTCGTTTCAGCTACTGGATGATCTTTTGGATGCCTTTGCAGAAAATCCTGAGAAATTTGGCAAAAAAACCGGGGGTGATATTCTTGCGAATAAAAAAACCTTCCTGACCTTAAATGCTCTGGAAAATGCAAATTCAGCTCAGTCGGAAGAGATTCGCAAGGTACTGGCAATGGAAGCTTCCGACGATAAAATAAAAAAAATGCTCTCGCTTTACAAAACTCTGCGCGCCGAAAAACATTGCCGTGAAGAGGCAGACAAACACACCCGAATAGCATTACAGCATCTCGAAAAACTGAGTGCAAGGGAATCAGAAAAAACAAAACTCAGGACCTTTGCTTTAAATTTGCTGAACAGAGAATTGTAATGACATACAAAGATTTTAAGCATATCATCCCCATACAGATTCGTTTTCACGATATTGATCGCCTTAACCATGTGAACAATGCCTGTTATCACAACTACTTCGAAATGGGCAGGGTGAAGTATTTTGATGAGATACTAAAGCGACATGTTAACTGGGACAAATATGGATTTATCCTGGCCCGCACAGAAATTGATCACCTTATAGCTGTGCATCTTCACGATGAGATTTATTGTTGCACCAGGGTGATTCACTTTGGAAACAAAAGCATGAAGGTGAAAAATGTAATCCTGAAAAAAGAAGGAGAGCGATTCATTGAATGCGCTTCGGGTTTCGGAATCCTTGTGGCGATGGACTATTCTGAAAACAAAAGCATTCCTGTACCCCAGCAATGGAGAGAACAGATAACGGCATTTGAAGGAAGCATGGATGTTAAGCCTGTCAGTTAAGCTGATTCAGGTCGATTACGTGTATTTTATTTTCACTCATAAAATACATCTTATCATTTAAGATTACGGATTTATCAGGGAGATTGATTGTATACAACAATTCGAAAATCGAATTGGTGATGAGCGTCTTCTGAGGATTGGTAAGGATGGTTTTGTTTTTATATTTCCTGTCAAGTTTATACAGTTCTGTGAAATGATACTCGTAGCTAAGCTCTTCTCCTAGTAAGCCATAAATTTTGTTGTTATCCGTTCTAAAATAAATCGGATTATCATTGATAAAATTTAGCGGAACGAAATAACCCTCTTTTAATACATAGTATTCGTCTCCATTTATAAACTCCACAAACTCTCCATATTTATTTCCGAGAGTCATTACGGTTTTTAATTGGGTTTTACCTGGTGTAACTTCCTGGATCCCGTCTTTACCGGCAAAGATCAGTGATGTACGTGTGTGCACAAAATCAGCAAGGTTTTCGATGTTGGTAAGATCATATTGATCAATTATTCTGCCTGAATTTGGTTCTATGGTAATAATGAAAGGCTTCCCCCAGGTAACAAAATTATTACTATGTGTAGCCAGACCAAAATTTACCAGGATAAGGGTAGAATCTGTTTTGGTAATAAACATTTTGGAAACGGGGTAGTTCTTCAGATCCAGTTGCCACCTTAGTTTTCCGTCGGACGAAACAGCAATCATTTTTTCTTTGGATGCAAAAAAAATCGCATTGTCCTTTATCAGAATATTTGAAGCTATTTGTGTCACCTGATTCTCTTCATCTGTTGTTTTGGTAACCTGGCTAATCTGCTGAATGGAATTGTATTTTGCCAGAGAATAGACAAAGGAGCGGTTGGTTTTAATAGCCGTTGAAAGCGGATGTGACCACATTAGACCTCGTTTTACGTCAACTGCGTGAATGCCAGCAGCGGCAACTATTAATACAGAATCGTTAAGCATTTTAGTATCTACCCAATTCTCAGAAGAAGGGATACTGCACGACCAGGAAGGCGTTCCCAGCGAAAGATTTGTACATATAAGTTCACCAGGAATGTCACGACTATACATTAATCCCTTATTGTATTTTGGAATAGTATAAATGATTTTAGAGTCATACCGCATTTCGTCGTAACCATGCAGTTTGTTATACTTCACAGATTTTACGTCGTTAGAGATGAGTAAACTTGGGCCGGAAAGCCGAATGTTAAAAAGACTAGACTCGTTTAGCCACTTTAAGGAATCTTTTTGTGAACTGAAAGCACCGCAGAAACCTTTACTTAAGTAAGCGCTTGCACCCTCTCCCCGTTGCCGTGTGCAAAAAAACAATTCTTTGGAAAGAGTATCTACTTTATAATCATAAACCGGATATACAACATTGTAGGTTTTTGCAACAATAGAATTAACACTGATAGCGGAAATACCAACCGTTGTAGAGGTGATCCTGATGTCTGAAGCCTGCATTTGAGAATAGGCAGGGCTGTATACGACCAGGCAGGCCAACAAGGTAATGAAGAAAGTTTTCATGCCTAACAGATTAAACTTTTACACCGATCACAAGTACATCGTCCACTTGCTCCTGGCCACCCTGCCAGGTTAACAAGGTTTCGTTTAATTTTTCCTTTTGCCTTGAAGAATCAAGACCTGATACCTGTACTAATAATTTTCTAAAGTTGCCGACCATGAATTTTTTTCCGTTTGGTCCGCCAAACTGATCTGCATATCCGTCACTGAACACGTAAATTTGATCACCTTTCATTAACTGAATCGTGTGGGTGTCAAAACTTGTTTTTTCTCCAACAAAAGATCCAATAGGGAATTTATTGGCAGGATGCTGGATCAACTCTCCATTTCTTACAATATACAATGGATTAAAGGCCGCGGCATACATTAGTTCCATTGTTTTATAGTTAATAGCGCAAAGCGTCATATCCATCCCGTCTTTTGCCTGCCTTCCCGAATCATCCACTGTTAAGGCATTTACAACCCCCTCACGAAGTCTATCCAGAATTTCACCTGGTTTTGTAGCTGTTGTATGCTTAAGAATGTCTTTAAGAATATTGTGCCCGACCAAACTCATGAATGCACCCGGTACACCGTGACCAGTACAATCCACGGCAGCAAAATAAACAAGGTCGCCTTTTTTCTCGATCCAGTAAAAATCGCCGCTGACAATATCTTTAGGTTTAAAGAGGATAAAAGCATCCGGCAATAAGGTTTTAACGGTATTGGCCGTTGGCAGAATAGCGTCCTGTATTCTCTTCGCATAATGAATGCTATCTGTAACCTGTTTGTAAAGAATTTCAAGCTCCTCGTTCTTTGTTTCAATTTCGCGTTTCTGACGAACAACTTCTTCCGTACGCTCAATTACTTTTTGTTCGAGTACACGCTCGTTTTCAGCGAGATCATCACGCATTTTAAGTAAGGCATGCCCTAAGGAATCATCCTTACTTAATGGTGTGTACGCTGCCTCGAAATTACCCGCACCCGTTTCTTTTGCAAAATCTGTTGTGCTCTGCATCGAACGAATGAGATCGTTTAAAGCGTTGCCCATTTCTCCAACCTCGTCACTCGTAGGACTCACACGTTCTTTCGGCAAAATGCCCAGTCCCATGGAAAGGAGCATTTTTTTAAGCACCTGTATAGGCACGGTAATGGAGCGGGTTGTGAAAATCGCAATCAGTAATCCACCTACTACCAGAGTAATTCCGAGGAGAATCACAAAGGTTTTTAAGAAGTTAATAGAGGAGAACATTTCCTCTGTAACATCTTCTGCAAATTTCTGACGCAGCTTAATGAGTGAGTTCAGATCTTTATAGATGGCGCGAATATTAAGTTCAGAATCTTCGAACTTTAATAAAGCCAAAAGATAGATGTTCGGATCTTCATATGCTTCTGCAGTACTGAGCTGATCCATGATCTCTGTTTTATAGAGATTAAATAAGCTTTCGATACGATTGAAGATTACCTTAAGCTCCTCCTTTTCCTGTACGGACCATGATTCGGAAAACTTTTGGAGAGTTTCTTTCTTTTTAGGATAATCTGTGCTGATGATATTTTTGAGTTCATTCCTGAACTCGATCTCATTAAAACTTTTGTTGTAATACCATTTCGAGATGTCGGTGTGTGAACGCTGAAGCATCAGGTTCAACTCCTTCAGTTCAGCAACACTCGGGGTTACCTGTCCCACTACCGTTTCGGTACGCCTTTTACTTTCGTTGAGGGTAACAACGGTTAATACAAATGCAATTACGGTAAGTAATATAAAAATGGCGAAACCCAGACCTATCTTCCTACCTATGGTGAATCTCATTTTTATTTATCCTTTTTATCGTTGCTTAGATTTTCGTCGACGCTGTACTTAATTCCAAGTTCCTCGCCCTTTTTCTTGAATTCATCGGACTTGGCATTCTCACTTAACATGCGGTAAATGTAATACAAGGCTTCCACCGCCTTAAGATTTTTATTGTCGTTCATGTAAACCTTGTAGATAAATTGTTCAGCCTGTTTTGCGAGCTTAACCATGTTATCCTGCACAATATCAATTTGCGAAAAATCGGCACCGTATTCAAGAGACTTACTGAGGTTTGCCGCCTGGTTATAATACATTAGACCCATGTTGATATTTGCAGCAGGATTGTCCTGTTGTATTTCCAACACTTTCAACAATGCAACTTTGGCTGTATTCTGGGATTTGGTGTCGTTGTTATCCTTAATTGCAATACCGGAGAATACGCTTCCCACAGCGAGATAATACTCCACATCTTTTGTGCTAAAGTCTGCATTTGGCTCGACAACTTTATACAGGTCTTTAAACTGAGTGTAAGCCATAGCACTGCGCTCTGCATTTACCGAATCCTGTAAGAGGCTTTTTGCGATGTTAAAATAATTTGCTGACAAATTCATCAGCAGCTTTTTGTTATTCATTGCATAGGCCGAATCTGGCTGTAGTCTGTTAGACATGCGGATAGAAGAAACAATTGTATCGCGCAAAGCTGAATTTAATTTTTGTTTGTCTTTTACTTTGTACGCGTCAAAATAGATGTAAGCTCTGTTGGTCCAGGCTATAAAATCTTTACTTGTCTGAGGATCACGAACAACACTGTCAATGCAAGGAATTGCCTCTGCAACATTTTTGGCACGATATAACTGTTGCGCTCTGTTCAGGCGATCTTCCTGAGCAGTTGAACAAAAAGCAGTCAATACCAACAGAAGCGGTAGTGCATTTTTAAAAATATGTCGCCAGTTGCGCGTCATTTGTGTTAATCAATATTCACAGCGGCCAGAGCCTTAAAATCCTCATTGGTTTTAAGACCAGCTTTCACCGCAGTGTTCTTGCTGTATTCAAATTTTAATTTGTTCTCTAATACGATAAAATTGATGCTTGCTCCGGACTTACATGCGCCTGGGAGCTCCGCAATGACGAGTGCCCCTTTATTTTTGTTTTTTGCAGCGGCTTCAGAAACCGGTTTAAGTGCGTCTGGGATAAAATAAATCATGTGCGCCGGGATGGCGGGATCAAAAGACGATGAGTTTTTAACTTCAATTTCCTGGTTACCCACTTTTTTCTTGGAAGCCAGGGTTTTTAATTCGGTCACAAGATTGTCGTTTCTACCAACAACGTAAATCACAAAATTGTCCACTTTTTTGGCCTCAGGCCACTCAAAATAGCGGGTAAAATTGTACATGAAAACAGCCTTGATTTTGGAATTCGCATCAAAGGTGGAAGGTTGTTGAAATCTAAGCGAAACCAGGCAAAAAATAGCCAGTAAATATTTAAATGTCTTTGACAGATTAAAATGAATCTCACAAAGATAAGATTTGATTTCAAATGCCAAATTTTTATTGTTTATTTTATTAATTTAGCCTAAAATCAGGTTTTTTTTGGGTTTTGAAGACAAATACAGCGGTTTTACCGACGACCAACTCATAAATAGCTTCAAAGAGACTTCCGACAACCAATTTGTGGGCATTTTATACGAGCGCTATGGTCACCTGGTGCTTGGTGTATGCTTTAAATACCTCAAAAACAAAGACGATGCTTCGGATGCCGTGAGCCAGATTTTTGTTAAGCTGCTGGAGGACCTGAAAAAACATAACATTAGCTATTTTAAAAGCTGGTTATACGTTTACAGCAAGAATTTCTGCCTGATGGAGCTAAGAAAACGACAAAGTTTATTAAAAAAAGAGCTTGAACTTAACGAAAACGTAACCCTGGTTATGGATTACGAAAATGTAGAGCATCTAAAAGAAAAAGAAACACAGATCGAACGAATGGAAAGAGCCATTTCGATGCTTAATGAGGGACAAAAAGTGTGTATAGAATTATTTTATCTGAAGAACAAGTCCTATAACGAAATAGTGAGTATTACGGGTTATAGTTCCAATGATGTAAAGAGTTTTATACAAAACGGCAAACGGAATCTGAAACTGAAACTGGAATCTTTAGAACATGAAACAGGAGAATAAACAGGGTCAGAAAAAATTAACGGACTTCCTGGACAAGAAGCCAGAGGAAGCCGCCGACGATTTTGAAAAAGAAGCGTTGGAAGGCTTTGCTATGCTTAGCGACGAGGCAGAGATACATGAGCTAAAAAACAAAACCGACAAAAAAGTTTTTGAAAGTATTCTGGCAGAAGAATCAAAAACCCCTGCGTCGATATACTGGTATGCTGCGGCGGGTTTGTTATTGTGTATTGGACTCAGCGTGTTTTTTGTGATGAAGAACGATAAAAAAGCTGAACAGAATCTTGCCATCAAGCAGGGAATTGCCAAACCAGAAACAGTACCTTCTATTCCCGAAATGAAGCCAGATGCGCAGGAGCAAACGCCACTTACCGAAAAAAGCACGGGCGCTGCCGAAAGCAAAACGAGCAAATTGAAATCGATTGAATCTGACTTCAACAGCAATATCGCCTCGAAAGACGAAACTAAAAATGCAAAAAAATCAGAGAAAATTTCAGAAGAGGTCGGGCTTTCTGAAATCAATGCAGGCTCTATTGAGCCTATAGCTTCCAGTGGAGCCGGCAAAGGTGACGTAGCGTCTGCTGCACCACCGGCGCAACCCGTGGAGTCAGCGTCACCGCCTGACACCAAAACAAATGGTGCAGAACTGGACTATGCGTCCAAAGAAGACGTGGCTGTGAATGAGAGCGATGAAAAAGAATCCGCCCTGCAGGAAATTGAAGTGAAACAAAAAGCAAGAGCTAAATCTGAACCGAGGAAAAAAACTGCAAATGATGATATTTTGGCTGCGCCTTCTGCGCAAATAGAAGCGGCATCGGCCTCTGCATGTTACTACACAGGCGGTTCGAAAAAAATCGCGAAACAAATCAGGAAGGACCTCGAGGACAAGAAACTTAACAGAGCTTTCAGCGCCCGCTTGTATGTTAACACTAAAAACCAGGTTGAAAAGGTTGATGTTTTGACCGAGACTGTTTTTTCGGCCCAGGAAAAAGAAGAGCTTATAAAAATTCTGAAAAAACTCGATAAATTCAGCAATACCACAGGATCAACAGCAAGCTATACGCTGGAATACAAGCCTTAGTATCTTACTTTGTAAACTCCTTAAACACGTCTTCCATCTTTTGCTCAACCCTGTTAAGCGTAAGAACCCCAAGATTTTTTGCCACAGCGAAATTAAAAATCTCCTTACGGATATCTTCTTTAACAGAGGTGGACAATTGCCAGGTGTTTTTTTCTACATGTGTTACAGATTCAATTCCCGGGATGGAAAGCAAGGTTTGTTTGTCGACTTCCTTGTCAAACTCAACGGTTATAATCTGTTTGGTTGTATTCTTTTGCAGATTTGCTGTTGCATCGTTTGCAACAATTTCACCCTTATTGATAATGATTACTTTATCGCAAATGGCTTCTACTTCCTGCATGATGTGAGTACTGAGCATCACGGTTTTTTGCCTGCCAAGTGATTTTATCAAGGCTCTGATCTCCTCCAGTTGGTTTGGATCCAGACCTGTTGTAGGCTCATCCATAATAAGCACTTTAGGATCATGGATCATCGCCTGTGCAAGACCAACACGCTGCCTGTAACCTTTACTCAATGCGCCAATTTTTTTATTCTGTTCAAGATCCAGACCGGTAATGTTGATCATCTCTTTAACTCTTTCTCTGCAATTTTTAATCTTGTAAACGTTGCCGACAAATTCCAGGAACTCTTTTACATACATGTCGAGGTACAGTGGATTGTGCTCAGGCAAATATCCTATCTGTTTGCGAACCTCGAGGCTTTTTGATGAAACATCAAATCCACAAACAGTTGCCGAACCCCGTGTTGGTGGAATGTAACAGGTTAGTATTTTCATCATGGTGCTTTTACCTGCGCCATTAGGACCCAGAAAACCCACAATCTCATTGCTACCCACTTCAAAGGAAACATTATTCAGCGCTTTTTGCGCTCCGTATAATTTGGTGATGTTACTAACGCTTATTGACATATCTCTATTTCGGGTTTCGGGTTATTTATTTCGGGTTGCTTTCTGTTCCTGGACCTAAGTTTTGTTTCAGGTTGTGTAATTATTTTCTATAACTCGAAATAATCAACACGAAATAAACAATAAATCAGTTTGTTCTGAACACATTCGTTTCCACCCAGCCTTTGCCCCACTCTTCTTTCTCTTGTGCTGTCCAGATCTCAGGATAAAAAATTCTCTTTTGAAAACGCGGTGGCAAATACTTCTGCCAGTTTGTTCCACCGGTAGCAGGCACGTCGCCTTCTTTTTGCTGGAGGTATCTTACTGCTGACTTATAATGAACCAAAGGCCAGTTTACATTTACATTTACATCTAATTCTTTTAATACATTCGTAACCTTTGGATTTTTCCTGTCGGCCTCCGGCAGGCTCAGATATTTTTGCCAGAGATTTTTTGTTTTGTATTCGTTGGCGAGTGCAATAAATTTTTTGGAGTATTTCTGTTCAAACTGTTTAAGGGTAAGTGTTTTTTTTCCACTCTCGAGTTCAGTTGCCCCTTTGTTCCAATAAATGAACTGGAACATTTCCTCAATTGAAGAGTTTTTTCCTTTGTATTGATCGCGCACATCTTTGTCAACCAGGTTGATAAAATCGGTGCTGCATATTTCAATCATACGATACTGAGCGCTTTGAAAACCACTGGCCGGAAGCAATGCCATGCGGTATTTAAGAAACTGCTCTTTGGCCATGCCATTGATCATGATCTCAAAGGATTTGGTAAGCGCTTCAAAATATCTGTTGATACGCGTTACACGTTCCACAAAAAAATCAGCGTCTAATTTTTCATTCCAACCTATGTCTTGCCCACTTTCCGACATGATCTTTCCATTATTACCGATCTGGTCGAACTCGTGCA
This sequence comes from Bacteroidia bacterium, assembly GCA_016788025.1. Lineage (GTDB taxonomy): Bacteria > Bacteroidota > Bacteroidia > B-17B0 > Aurantibacillaceae > Aurantibacillus. The sequence goes on along the minus strand of JAEUTM010000025.1, from coordinate 1,304 downwards.
TGCTAAGCTTAAAATAAAGTTCGGTGATCTGGTGATACATGATGAAGATTAATTCATCAGGATAATCCGTTTTAGGATTTTGTAAAGTAAGCAGCGTCTCCACCTGGGTATAATCCCAATAGGTTAGATAATTTGAAAGCAATAAACCTTCCAGGTAACTATTAATGTCCTGCCCCATGAGAGCATACTTTTCCTGAAGTAATTCAATTTTATCGGTAATATTTTTATCCATGTTGAATTGAGATTTTTGGAACCTGGATTCCAGTCAATTTTGAGATCTTAAAAATACGAATTATCCAGAGCCCTTTCAAAAATACAGCATGACTTTTGTCTTGTTTCTAGCGGCTTACTCCCAGTTTATTCATTGCTTTCTGATAGGCCTGCGCATATTTGCGGTGCTGTTCATAAGAAGCAGAAAAATCAGACAGTCCGTTGAGTTCGGGTTTTGCACAGAAATAAATAAAATTGTGTTTACTGTAATTTAATGTTGCATCAATGGCCTGTTGGTTAACGATGCAGATAGGTCCCGGAGGCAGTCCTTTGTATTTGTAAGTGTTGTAAGGAGAATTAATAGTTTTGTCGACATTGTAAACACGACGCGTTCCGAAATTTTTATTAGCAAACACCAGGGTCGGATCAGCCTGCAAAGGCATTCCCTTTTTTAACCGATTGATGTATACTCCGGCTATTTTTTCCTGCTCGCTTTCAATTGAACTTTCACACTGAACGATGGAAGCTATGGTGATAATTTCAGGAACACTGAAGCCCAATTTTTTTGCCTGCAAGGTTCTGCTCGAATTCCAGAGCTTAGTATACCTGTCTTTTAAAAGTTTGAACAATTCTTCCGGGGTGATAGCCCAACTTACCTCATAAACTCCTGGAACTAAAAACGCAAAGGCATTGTCTGGGTCGAGCTTAAAATAATCGTGAAGTTTTGTGTCATTGTGAAGGAAGTCTTCCAACTGATCTTCCGAAATTTCGAGTTTCTCATCCACGTAAGTCACAAATTCATCCAGGTCATGGATCTGGGAATTAAAGGTGAGTTTTACTCTTTCCTGTTTGTTATATTTTATGAGATTAATGATCTGGCGGGGCGTCATTCCATCCGTTATTCTGTATTTACCAGGGTGGATGTTCTTTTCAAGATCCATCTGTTTGGCCAGCCACTCAAAAGATTCTACATTTTCAATAATACTCTCAGCGTTTATCTCACTTATTACTTCCTCTAGTCCATGATCGTTTTCTATGTAGATGTAAGTATAGTTCTTATCCTTAAGATCGATTTTTGAGAATAATTTCCTGTA
>JAEUTM010000024.1 GCA_016788025.1 Bacteroidia bacterium | reverse complement strand
CTAAGGAAGCAAGTACCAGACAAATAGCGCCGGAGGAAAAGTTAGAAAGGTCTCGCCAAATGCCTGGAGCCATGTAAAGACCCACATTCGGACGTAGCAGGTTAATGGTTCTTTTATTGCGTCCATCGTCGATTGTAACGTCAAAACTACCGCTGGCAGCGATTATAAGTTGCTGAAGTTGTTTATGACCGTGCGCGGCTCTGGATTCGCCACCAGGAATGTCGTACAGATAATAAACCCGTTTTATTTCGAAGGGTACCTCTGAGTTGTTGTTTATGGCTGTAATGTATCCCTGGCGATCGCCAACGCGTGGCAATTGAATGAGTTTACAATCGTCTATTGAGGAGCGGTTCATAAATTCAATTTCTTAAGCTCGTTTCTGTCCCAGATATAGTCTGCGGGATCGTAGGTGTGGCTAGATAAATGTAATCCTACGGAGTTAGTGGAAAAGTTATCAATATGGCGCCAGGTTTTGGCAGGTATAAATAATCCGTAGTAAGGTCTGTTCAAATGATATTTCTCCTGAGAGCCATCTGGTTCTGTTACAATCACATCAAAGCTGCCGCTCAGGCAAATAATTACTTCATCCTGTGTTTTGTAAGCATGTGCTCCCCTGGTTTCCCCGCCCGGAACGTCATAAAGCCAGAATACGCGTTTCATTTCAAAGGGTAATATATCCGGGCTCTGAAGAAATGTAAGATTGCCGCGTGCATCAAGTATTTTGGGGAAGGAGATGAGCTTAACAGGCATCGATTGATTTTATATCCGGGTAAATTTAATAAAATTAACTCTTAAACCGAGATTGAACTTTTGGATTATTAAGGTTTCGTCTATATTTACGGCACATAAAAAACAAAATATGCAGGTTCCTTTTCTTTCCTTTTCGTACATGAATCAGCAAATTAAGGCTGAAAGTTTAAAAGCATTTGAGACTTTTTTTGATAATCAATGGTACATCCTTGGTAAAAAAGTGGAAGAGTTTGAGAAGGAATACGCTGCATTCAGCGATACAAAATATTGCGCCGGAACCAGCAATGGTCTAGATGCTCTTTACATTGCTTTAAGAAGTCTTGGAGTGGGAAATGGCGACGAAGTGCTTGTGCCTTCCAACACTTATATTGCAACACATATAGCCATATCCAATGTTGGGGCAATTCCTGTGGCCGTTGAACCGGATTACCGCACATACAATATTGATCCTAAAAAAATTGAGGAGAAGATTACAAAGAAAACGAAGGCGATTATACCTGTTCATTTGTATGGTCAGTGCTGTCAGATGGATGAAATCATGGCCATAGCTCAGAAGCATAAACTGTATGTGATAGAAGATAATGCGCAGGCACATGGTGCTTCATACAAAGGCAAAATAACGGGAAGCTTTGGTAATATTAACGCAACAAGTTTTTATCCTGGGAAAAATCTCGGAGCTCTTGGCGATGCGGGAGCGGTTACAACTAATGAAAGCGGTCTTTTTGAAATGGCAAAAATGATCCGGAACTACGGTTCAAGTAAAAAATACTACAACGATATCGTTGGGTATAATATGCGGCTGGATGAGTGCCAGGCAAGCTTTTTATCCATTAAACTGAAATATCTTAAAGAATGGACCAAGTTGAGACTTACTATTGCGAAAAATTACGATGAGAAACTAGCAGGTGTGGGCGATGTTATAACTCCTTATGTAAATCCCGATTCCACTCATGTGTATCACCTCTATGTTATCAGAACAAAGAAACGTGATGCTTTACAGGAGCATTTAGCGAAAAATGGAATAGGTACGCTTATCCATTATCCTGTTCCCCCGCATTTACAAAAAGCTTATGCGAGTCTTGGCCTGAAAAAAGGCGCCCTTCCTATTGCGGAAGAGTTTGCAGAGACTTCACTAAGTATTCCTATGTTTCCTGGTTTAAGTGATGAAGAGCAAGACAGTGTCGTTAAGGCTATAAAATCTTTTTATTAAGCCACTGTAGTTTTATTCAGTCCAAAAATTTTATTTCTGAAGAGGATTAAGCCGGCGACCATAACAAGTCCTATCGCAAAAAGTATCAGTCCCTGACGGAACTTAATGAGTTTGTAGTTCATATCGATGTTGTGTTTTCCCTTTGAAAGGTAAATTCCGCTCATGCCTGAATTAACGCGCACTAATTCATGCTCTTTTCCGTCTACAGTTAACTGCCATCCCTTATCGTAGGGCATAGATAAACAAAGTAATTCATCTTTCTTACAATCGATAGTGCCGTGCATTTCTTTCCCGCTATATGAACTCAAAATCAAAGTGTCTGTCTTTAATCCGTCTACGCCACGTTTGAAGGCATCAAGGCTGAAGTTTGATGGCGCAACTGTATCCTTAAGGTTAAATTTAGTAAGGCTGTGTGGCTCGGTAACCACCGCTGTTTGGAGGCTTACATACTCTCTCTGGGTGAAGTTGAGAGTCTCAAATTCCTCCGGAGTAATATAATTACTGCTTGTGTAACCAAATGGAACATTGTATTTGTTTCTTAAAACTTTAACATCGCCAAATTGAGCAAGCGAGTCGTGCGTAATATGCCACAACGGGTTTGACCAATTTTTAATTAATAAATATTTAACGCTGTTCAGCGACTGTAGCACAGGTTTGTTAATGAGTCCAAGTGCCCAGCGGGATGAGGTTTCGTTGCCTTTTTCCACAACACCATAAGCCCGAAGGTAGTCGATGTAATTATTTGGAGAAAATGAGTTGTAGCATGAGGTGCCTTTGTAGTTCTGAATCATTCCTTCATTGAGACAATAATGTATTGCGCTGGAAGACTGGTAGTTTTTTTCCACACGATAAAAATTGTTTTCTTTTTCCAGGCTTCTTATATAGTTTAAAGCTTCAATACTATAATCGTTAAAGCCTACTTTCTCTTTTAGCTCTCTCGATGATACAATACTCCTGTTGTTAACGGTGAAATTTGACAGGAAAAGTACTTCAATTGCCAGTAAGCCAAGGAAAATAAAAAGAGCTACTTGTCTGTTGGCTTTGTTAAGGTAAAAGAGGATGAGTATAAAATATCCTACAAGGAAAATCTTCACGAAGAGCGAAATGGCATCGTTGACAGCAGATTTATCCTTAAAATAAGGATAGCTGAGAAGGATAAATGCTATAACACCTGTAACGATTAGAGTTATACGGTTTATTTTTCCAGTGCTAAGGATCTTGTCAAGTGCAATTACGCTGAAGATCATGAAGACGAGCGAAACGAAAAAAGAATAACCACGATAGTAATCACCGGTAAATAACCAAAATAAATTCCTGAAGTAAGGGAAGATAATCGGAAGGCACCAAACGGCTATGAAAATAATAAACGCTCGTTTCGTTTTTTTATCTAAAAAACCAAAAACCTGTGGCATCAGCAGAAGGCAAGGAAGCCCGCAGTAAAACATTGGAGCTTCCAGGAAGTTTAAATACCCTTTAAAGGCTGTGCCAGTACCCAGAATGTCGCTCGAAAAGAAACGCATCATTTCTGTCCCAAACTCCATGCTGTCGGCCGTTTTAAACATTGGTCTCGACGAAAGAAGTTTTGTGTAAGCATCGTCACCCGAACCACGTGGACTATTCAGGAGCATGTTTAAAACCTCGAGGAAGAAAGGCCCGGCAAGCATAATGGCGGCTACAGTGACAAGAGCCAGTTGTAATAACTGATTAAAGAAGTCTTTGGTGAAGAGAACCTGGTGATTTTTATATTGTCTCAGTAAAATGTAACTGAACAGGAAAAGCCCATGCCAAATAATGTTTACCGGCATAGATACGAAAATTAGTATTACTCCCAAAAGGTAAAAAATCCATTGCTTGCGTGAAACAAATCGTTCATAGCCATATAAAAGAAGAGCCATGGTGAAACCTTCAAAAGAAAAGAAAAACCAGCCTCCGCCAACGATCATAAAAGCACAAAAAGAGAACATTATTGCTCCCACAGTAGCAGCAAAATTCCGGATGCCTGTTTCCTTTAGGAATAGAAAGAAGAGAAATCCTCCGAAAATAACTTTCAAAAGTTCTTTTACGGCCAGACCGTAAGGAATGTTTGCTTCGGAATTATAATAAATAATCAGATCGAAAGGATCACGCAGCATTTGCGAAAGAAGATTACCACCCATTCCGTATTCGAAACTCCAGCCGGGTAAAATGCTTTGTTTGGTTTGCCGGGTGATATCGGAAATATAAGGGAAGATACCATTCATTGTATCGCTCCCGATATCCTTGTAGAGAAAAACATTTTTGCCGCTTAAAAAGTCTCTGAACAAAAAAGCAGCGAGAGCACTCAGAAGCAAAAGCACAAACCATTTGCAGTTTTTGCCAAGTTTTTCAAAAAAATCCGGGATTGCGGTCAGATTGTTTACGGCTTCCTTCGTTACTTTTTGTTTGCTCATAAAAGATATCTAAATAAGTCCTAAATATCCCATATTTTTTCCAATTAACACAATAGTCTGCTTCTCTTAAAAGGATTTTTTCAAGAGAAGTTAAAAAAATAATGGAATGTTTAATCACTAATTACCTGGCCCCTTAAGAGACTAACATGCCCGGAATAATGTTTGTGTTCTCCCAGACTGTTGGTTAGGAGTATGGTCCAGGTGTAGACTTCTGTTTTACATTCCTTGCCTCTGAAAGTTCCGTCCCAGCCCAGGTACAAGTTATCTGACAGAAATATTTTTTCACCCCAGCGATCATAAACTTCCAGTCGGTATTTTATAATACCTTCCCCCTTTGGAATAAAAATATCATTCAGATTATCTCCGTTTGGTGAAAAGGCATTGGGTACATATAAATTAAATTCGCCGTTAATTTCGATAATACGAATAACCGTGTCTTTGCAACCCCACTTGTTTGTAGCGATGAGCACAACAGGATATGTTCCTGCTTGTGGATAAACATAAGTGGGATCTTTTTGATAAAGAGTGTCGTTGTGGCTTCCTTTTAAAAACCATTGCCAGGTACAGTCGTAATCATTGTAAGTTGTGTTGATGAAATTTACCTTGTCTAATCCTGTTATTGGTTTTTCTGGAGTATATAAAAAATCGGCCACAGGTACCGGGTAAGCATTTATATTAACAGAGCTGCTTCCCACACAGCCATTGGTATCTGTAAAAAAGCAAAATACAGGATAGGTTCCTGGTGTGGTTAAGAAATAAGTCAAATCATTTGATTTAAGAAGCTGATTGTCGATATAGATATTGCTGGCAGTTACGGAGGGAATTGATGAAAGGCCCAATCTAATTTTTGAAGGAACACAAAGTTTGGCAATGTCCACGCTCAACGTACCCGTTGGCGGAGGGTATGATTCGATATGGATGGTACCTGAACCAGAACAATTGTTTTCTCCCACAACTGTAATAGTGTAAATTCCCTCACTTTCTTCACTCACATTTGGAATGGTAACGGTGGGGCCAATGGCTGAAAAGTTATTTGGACCCAACCAGTAATAGTTTTTTCCTCCAATGGCAACCAGCTCCTTGCTGGAATTCAGACAGGCCCTCTCTGAAGAAAGTACAGTAGGTGAAGGAATAGAAAGATTAAATCCGGTCAACGGTACAACCGTGATAGTTGAGCAAGCATTATTCCCAGTTGTGGTAACCGTATAGTTGCCAATGTTAAGCGTTGAAACGTTTGGAAGAAGAATGGCTGATAATGTTGAGCTAAATCCGGCAGGTCCCTGCCAGAAGTATGAAGCGCCACCAGATGCCGTGAGTGTTGCTGTTCCTCCAAAACATACTGTGGACTGTTTAACAACAGGGCTAGGGGAGGACAATATGGAAACTGAAATTTGAGATTGATTGGAGCATCCATAATTATCAGCGGCGTTTAAAGTGTAGACACCTGCATTTAACAGAGTGGGCTGATTTAAATTAACCGTGGCCCCAATCCCAGCGTATCCCCCGGGGCCGGTCCAGCTATAAGTGTTTGCTCCGCCGGCCGATAAATTTAGAATGGCATTTTCGCAGACCGGGCTGTTTGAATTTAAAGTAAGCTGCGGAGGTGCATGCACAGTAATGCTTTTTGTTGTCATTCCCGGGCAAGACGCAACGTATGCAAAAAGTGTGTAAGAGCCACTGTTTTGAATCGTAATGTTATTCAGTGTGGGAGTAGGACTTGCGTTATAGAATCCTAAAGGACCAAACCAGGCGTAGGAATTGCCACCGCTCGCATTTAAAGCTAAATTATTTCCAGCGCAGATATGATCGGTTGCTGTGATAACCGGACTGGGGGTTGCTATCACAGAAGCCTGGGTAACAGCCGAGTTGGAGCATCCAAAAACTGAGGTTAACACTAAAGTATAGGTGCCTGATGAACCGGGATTGGCATTCAGTAAAACAGGATTCTGAAGAGAAGAACTAAAAGAACTGCCCGTCCACAAATAAGTTCCATTGGATAAAAAGGAAGAATTAAATTGAAGATTCTGACCCTGACAAACTGTTGCAGCGCTTATCGAAAGGCTTGGCGTGGGGTGAACCGTTACAGATTGTGATATAGAGGCAGTGCAACCATTGCTGGCAGTTACTTTAAGAACATAGTTGCCACTCATACTTGCAGCAATCGAGTTTATACTGATGCTCTGAAGATTTGAAGTGTAATTCATAGGACCTGTCCATAAATAGGAAGCACTAGTGTTTGGATTAAAGAGAGTCAAGGTTTCACCCTGGCAAATGGCATTTGATCCAACAAAAGTCACCGTTGGCAAAGCCTTAAGAATAATAGAACCAACTGCTGAGGTGGAACAACCGGAAGTACTTCCAACGACCGTGTAAGAGGTGTTTAACAAAGGACTTGCGCTCATTGTTGGACTAGTTTGTCCATTGCTCCAGGAATAGGTGTTGGCCCCCGAAACGATTAAGGTTCCTGTTTCCAGGGGACAGATAGAAACGCTTGGCACCGCACTAAGGGTTGGATTTGGTACGAAGTTTACATTTACAGTATTTGAGACAAGGCAATTGTTGGCATCTGTACTTATTACTGTATAAATATGAGAGCCGGTGGTACTTTCGTTCGCAATGAAAGTATCTGAGTTTGCTGAGTTTTGCCAGGTATAAGAGTAGGCCGGCGTACCACCGGAGTTAGAAGCAGTAAAACTGATGCTTCCACCCAGGCAGACAGAAGGAGAAGAAGTTCCGATATTCAGTGTAAAGGCTAAAGGCTGGGTAATGACAAAGGTTTTAGTAAGGGTGCAAAAGGTTAAAGCGTCGGTAATCGTTACCGTGCTTACGCCTCCTGCAAGTCCAATAGCTGTGGATGAAGTTTGTGTACCCGAGAGGTTTTGCCAGACATAGTTTTGATTACCTGAACCTCCTGATAAACTTATTTCTGCAGTTCCGGTGGTTGCACCGTGGCATTGCAGGTTTGGAGTGGAGGATACGGTTCCCGATAAAGGCACTAGAGGAGAAAAATGCGTGGTTGGAGAAAAAGCACATCCGGTGCTGGCATCAAAAACATTTACGGTGTATGTGCCCGGATAAAGCCCCGTAGCAATAGAGGAGCTTTGTGATACTGGCATCCAACTGTAGGAGAAAGGCCCGCTTGTGCCATTTGCCGTAACGGTTGCAGATCCCAGGTTTGCACAGTTAATCGTGGCCGTTACAAAGGAAAGAGTGACCGATGGTTTTACAAAAACGCTCGGTGTGATGATGGCTGAACAGCCCATTGCCGAAGTGCCAATAACAGTATAAATGCCGGATGATATGGGTGTATCTGTAAAAACACTTCCCTGAACATTGTTGGGAAACCAGGTGTAGGTATTACCTCCGCTTATGGATAATGTTGCAGTAGAACCCGGGCAAATGGTTACATCGGCCGCACTCAATAAAGGGCTCGGAAAAAAAATAGCTGAAGCAGTCTGAGAAATAGAACAGTTATTAGCATCGGTAATGGTTAGTGTGTAAACACTTGTTCCGGCAGAGCTTTGGCTCACACTTACACTGCTGGCATTGCTACCGGGTGTCCATGAATAAGAATATCCAGGTGTTCCTCCGCTAAGTGTTGAACTGAAAATGACATTCTCGTTAACACAGGCATTAACTGTGGATGGAGAAATACTTAGGTTTAATGCAGGAGCCTGATTGATTTGCAGGCTCGTAGTACGAACACAGGATGCGGCCACATCGGTTACACTAACGGTATAAAAGCCTGCAGATAATCCCGACACGGTTGAATTGGTTTGAGAGCTCCCTGTCCATGTGTAAGTGTAGTTTCCCGACCCTCCCAAAACGGATACACTGGCAGCAGCCGTGCTAAAACCATTGCATGCAACCGAAGTTGTGGTGGTACTTAAGGTATGTTGATAAACCGAAATGGAAACAGTGCCCGTGCTAATGCAATTTAAATTGGTTAAGGTAACCGAATACACACCCGACATGCTGGCGCTGGTATTGGTTCTGGTTGGGCTTGATAAGGTGGAGTTGAATGCAGGACCACTCCAACTGTAACTGGTAGTACCGGTTGATACAACAGACAGGCTCAAGGTGGCTGGGGCACAAATAGGATTGTTACTGCTTATGGTTAAAGTGTTAAAGGATAAGAATGAAATGAAATTTGCTGACACCGTAGCAGTTTGACCCGTGCCACCATTCGTGGCGCCATTCGAGGTCATTTCAGTAACGGCACCTGACGCGGAGGTGCCATTAAGTCCGCCACTTATGATGGGAGTTACCCCAGATGATGATATTGCAACAAATCCACCACCACCGCCGCCACCTGGTCCCTCACTTTCATCTGACTGGCTACCCGGAGAACTCAAAGTAAGCTGACTTCCACCATTACCTCCACGAGCATTTACCGTTTGTGTGGAAGCAATTGAAGCCACTTTCAAAACGATACTTCCACCTGCGCCGGCACCGGGCGCAGCATCACAACTGCAACCTGAAGTATTGCTTGCATCGATGCCTGCTGCGGTGATAATTCCGCTTCCTGAAATACCGCCAGTGGCTATCAAATAAACAATTCCGCCACCATTAGAACCGGAGGCACTGGCATTGTTATTTGCATCGGCACTTCCGCCGCCGCCCCCGAAATAAATCCTTGATTCCGGGTTTATGTTGCTCAGGGGGCGTCCTCCTATGCCGCCGACTTCACGTCGATAATCCCCTGTCCACGTAGTGGTGCCGGGTGCATTTACAAGAGCATTGGCATTAAAGTTTCCATGCGTATAGCCACCATGTCCGCCGCCAGAGGAATTAGTTAAAGCATTCCCGTTGCTTATGTACCCACTCGATAAACTCCAGGCTGCGGTTGGATTATTAACATCCACAATCATAACACCCTGCCCAGTCCAGGTATTTCCATTATAGCCGTTTGCGCCACCTCCGCCACCAGAGTTGTGATTATCTCCACCACCTCCGCCATTTCCCGGAGCGCCCATGCAGTATCTGCCTCCATTTGCATCATATTCTAAATAATGACCGCCAACTCCTTCACCTTTTTCTCCACCTAGCGTTGAGTTTGTCGAGGTAAAGGCTGTCGATCCGAAAATAACCGAACTGTTATAAAATACAGCGCCGCCCCTGAAACCCGATCCTGCAGCTGTAATTATGCCATTGTTTACAATGCTGGACGTGTGTACAACAACCAAACCTCCGAATCTATAAGGCATCGAAGAAATACTTGTGTCTTTCCATGCTTTTGCCGATAAACTTGATCCGGAACTGATGGTGAGAGTTTGATATTGGGGTACTTTTATTAACTGAATATAGCCCGAAGTAGAATAGGAGTTAGTAAAAGTGGTTTGTGTAGTAATGGTATTTCCATTTACGTTCTGCACGTATTTGAATTCGTAAAGACCAGCACTGTTATATGATGTAATATCGCCATACGATGATGTGTTGGTATAGTTCAGGCTTGCACCCTGTGCCTGGTAAACCATAACAAGGTCGCCTGCACATAAAGAAACCATTATAGAGTTTGCTACAATAAGAGTTGATGACCCTGAGCTAATATTCGAGGAAATCGGGCAGTACTTGTTAAGGACCTGGCTTGTTGCGGTTACTGTATAATTGCCGTCTTTTCCAGGCTGCGCAAATAAATTGTGGCTAAACAAGAGAAAAAAATAAACCCAGCTTTTCCCCCGTACTTTTAAATGCAAAAACATAGTCCTGTTTAAAATTACCCAAAAAAGGCGCAGTTGCGACCGCGTCGAGAATTTGGGTTGTCTGGGGACATAAATGGTAGGGTTTTCTGAGAGTTTGGTATGTGGCTATTTAACCACCGGCTTTTTGTGTTTCCAGCGGCGGTGGGTCCACAACCAAATATGAGGCTGCT
>JAEUTM010000590.1 GCA_016788025.1 Bacteroidia bacterium | reverse complement strand
ATTTTAATCTGCTCGTAAACATCTTTCGGAAGAACCATATCGCCGGTAACGCCAAGCAACATTAAACCTAAACCATTGTTTCCTTCTGGTAATTCCGCTGCATTGTATTTCGGACGTTTGGTGCCTTTCTTTTTATAGATCTCATCAATCTTTTTCTCAATTTCCTTTTCAAGACCTTTTTCCTTGATGTACAATTCGCATTGCTGATCAACGGCGGCATTCATAAAGAACGCAGCAATGGTAGCCGCCGGACCATTAATGGTCATGGACACAGATGTTTTTGGATCGGCGAGATTAAATCCACTGTAAAGTTTTTTAGCGTCATCCAGACAGCAAACGCTTACACCACTGTTCCCGATCTTACCATATATATCTGGTCTGTGATCAGGGTCATTTCCATAAAGTGTTACACTGTCAAAAGCCGTACTTAAGCGATGCGCAGGCATGCCGAGGCTCACGTAGTGGAAACGTTTGTTAGTCCTCTCAGGTCCGCCTTCTCCTGCAAACATCCGCGTAGGGTCTTCACCTTCACGTTTAAACGGGTAAATTCCTGAGGTGTAAGGGAAATCCCCGGGAAAATTTTCTCTTAAGCTCCATTTCAGGATATCGCCCCAGCCACTGTATTTTGGCACTGCAACTTTTGGAACCTGGGTATGGGATAAACTCTCGTAATGCGTTTTAATTTTAATTTCTTTGTCACGCACTTTAAAAATGTAGAACTCGTCGATGTAACGTTTTTTCTTTGCGTCAAATTCTTCAAGTGTTTTTAAATTTCTAGGATCCAGATCAAGTTTAATCTGCGCTTCCTGTTCCTGAAGCGCTTTTATCAGTCGATCCTTATCATCAACCTTCGAATTTTTCAAAGTGTCTATCGTTGTACGGATACTTTGAAGTTTTACAGCGATCTGGCTTTGTGCTTCCACTGTCTGATCATAGGAACGCGATGCTTCAGAGATTTCGCTGAGGTAACGGGTGCGATGTGGCGGAATGATATAGATCTTTTCGCTCATCTCGTTGGTTATTTTAAAACCGGATTTCAGATTGGTATTGGTCTTTTCAACCAGTTTATCCATCACGGCTTTATACAACGTGTTTGTTCCGGGATCATTAAATTGTGAAGCAATGGTTCCGAAAACCGGAATGTCTTCATCTTTAATCTCCCAGAGATTATGATTGCGTTTATATTGTTTTTTAACATCACGCAGTGCATCCAAGGCCCCACGTTTATCGAACTTGTTAATAGCAACAATGTCCGCAAACTCCAGCATGTCAATTTTTTCAAGCTGTGTGGCCGCGCCAAACTCAGGCGTCATCACATATAAGCTCATATTACTGTGTTCTATGATCTCTGTATCGCTCTGCCCAATACCAGCAGTTTCAAGGATCACTAAGTCAAAATCAGAAGCTTTTAAAATATCTACTGCGTCTTTCACATATTTTGAAAGTGCCAGGTTACTTTGACGTGTGGCCAGAGAACGCATATAGACTCTTGGATTCTTGATAGCATTCATGCGAATGCGGTCGCCTAACAATGCACCACCGGTTTTGCGTTTACTTGGATCCACAGAAACAATGCCAATCGTCTTTTCAGGAAAGTCGAGAAGGAAACGGCGCACTAACTCGTCCACCAAAGAAGATTTACCCGCGCCTCCTGTTCCCGTGATGCCAATAACAGGAGTTTTTGATTTTTTTGCGTCTTCACGAATGATATTTAAAACAGACTTGCTTTCTTCATTAAAGTTCTCAGCGGCAGAAATAAGTTTCGCAATGGATTTGTGATCTTTTGATTTCAGATGTTTAACTTCTCCGTTTAAATTTTGCCCAGTCGCATAATCGCTTTGTTTCAATACATCATTAATCATTCCCTGCAAACCCATGGCGCGACCATCATCAGGATGGTAAATTCTGGTAATTCCATATTTA
>JAEUTM010000582.1 GCA_016788025.1 Bacteroidia bacterium | reverse complement strand
TGCTTATAACGTTTTTTATTTACCTGTCTATTTTTATAAATTCCTTTATTTTTTTCAAGGAACCATTTGAGTTTTATTTTGGCTACCTCATTTATATAGTTCTTTTACCGGTTTTTATTACAAGGTATGGATGGCAAAGAGAACTTTTAGGACTTTTCCTGATTCTATTATTAACCGGGCTTCTGAATATTTTTATTGGTAACAATACACCAGCCCTGTTTTTTAAAGTGTTTATAGGGCTTTTGTTATCCTACTATTTTTATTATTACGTTATCCGCGAATTTAAATTTGACGTACAAGTTTTGTTTAAATGGTATATGTACGGATCTTACATTGCTTCACTTATTGGTATCATACAATATGTATCGTTTCTAATTGAATTCAGTCCGGGCTATGATTTTAGCTGGCTTTTAAATAAATGGGCTGTGATTAAAGGAGGAAATTACGGTATCCGTATTAACTCTATTTTTGCTGAACCTACTTACCTGGCAAGTACGTTGTCAGCAGCCTTCTTCGTTTCTCTTTATAATTTAATTAGAAAAGAGAATTTCTATATTTCCAAAATGAAAAGTGTAGTAATAATACTAGCTTACATACTCTCATTTTCAGGTGTAGGCCAAACTGGTATCTTCCTGACTTTGTTGTTTTTGGTCGTGAATTTCGGAATCGTGCGATATATGATCTGGCTTGTTCCGGCAAGTATAATCCTGTTTAATTTTCTGTATACCAACGTCAGTGAGTTTAAAGGACGATACGATGGTATCGTAGAATTATTTTCCGGTGAAGAATTCAAGTTGGGTAAAACACACGGTTCGTCGTTTATTTTGTATAACAATTTTCACGTGGCTACAGAAAATTTTAAGACCAACCCTTTTTTCGGAAGCGGGATCGGGTCTCACCCAATAGCTTTCGAAAAGCACTCTTATGCGAGAGATTTTAAAGTAAAAGGATTTAATTCGAATGGTGCGGACGCTAACTCAATGTTCCTGCGACTAGTTTCCGAAACCGGACTTTTTGGAATCTGTGTTTTTATGTTTATAGTATTTAAATGTCATGTTAGAAGAGCTCCTGACGATCCCGAGGATTACTGGCTCATAAGTAATGGCATACTCATCATGATCTTATTGAACCTGTTGCGCCAGGGCCACTATTTTTTGAATGGATTTCCATTTTTTGTAATCCTGTACTATTACAATTGGAAATCTTATAATTTATATCTGGAAACGGGTAAAAATTTGTATCAGCACACTTTAGAGGAACAGAATGCTTCAGCGGAAGAAGAAACTGTTTAAACTCATTTTGCTTTTAAGTACAGCCACTCATCCGTAAACCTTCTCCCTTCTTCCAGCAGCCTGTAACGGGCTTTAACATCAAGACCTTCAAGTTCTCTATACTTGTAGGTTTTTGCTTTTATTACGTCACCCAGGCTTCGTATAATTTCAAGATCATGTGTTTTGGAGAACAACTCTTCCAGATATGTAGAGATGGTCACATCCATAAAATCATGGGTCTCTATAAGCAAATCGGTGTTCTTTAGATTTGCAAGACAATCCTTCGTAAAAAGATTTTTCTCGTAACCTTCACAGTCGCTGATAATAATCGAGCGTCCTTTAAAAGGAAAAGACGCTAAGGTTTGTGTTGTGCAACTCGATTCAATTTTAACTCTGTCGGCAACACCATTCAGTTTTGCCATTTTTCCTGTGAGGTCTCTTGCTTCAGCTTCAATATCGTAAGCATATACAGTCGCTTTTGGTATTCTCATCGCCAATCCAACCGCGTAGTATCCTTCCGCGCATCCAACATCGAGGATCTGATCATATTGTTTGGAAATGATCTCTTCAAAAGCAGGCTGTAGCTCCAATTCGTAGCTTCCCAGTAGTTTAGGATATAGCGAACTGTTCCGTGAACGCATGCTTGGATATTTCATTCCTTTAAAGGTTCCATTCAGCACGGTCATATCTTTAAAGAGTTCCTTCGCTGTTTTTTCAATCTCATCCTCTACCCTTGAGCGTTCGATTAGCTCGCGCTGAAATTTTATTTGCCAGGCGAACGACGAAAATTTATAAGCCCAGCGGCCGATAGTATCATTCGACAAAACTTTAATCAAAAGCTTCCGTAGTGTTTTTTTCATTCTTCAAAATCTCTGTTGGGTATCTAAAATACAATTAATTCAGCAGATTAGTCATACACCTAATCCTTCAACTCCAAATCCTTCTTCCTTTTAACTTTCCTCTCCTTCATATTAAACGCTTCTACGATCATGGCAAAAGCCAGGGCTACATAGGCGTAGTTTTTATTTAGTTCCAAGTGTTGCTCTTGTGGCACGCTAAAGTTGTAACAGTCCAGTAAGCCTTCCACAAGTAAAATAGCGCCAATTGCGAGCAAAAATACCAGGGCAATCATTTTAATTCCCTGGTTCTTATTGATAAAATCAGATACGCCGCCACTAAAAAGTATCATGAGTATCATACTAATAACTACCGCACCAATCATAATTAAAACGATACCGCTAATACCAACAGCGGCAAGAATGCTGTCAAAACTGAAGACAAAATCGATG
>JAEUTM010000551.1 GCA_016788025.1 Bacteroidia bacterium | reverse complement strand
AGATTCCAGTGTTCGGTATTGTAGGTGTGATTATTCCTGAAGATGGTCCTGATTGGCCTTATGTTCATTCGTGACTCCCAGTTTGCTTCGCTTACTTCAAATACCTTCGAGGAGTCTGAATTGCGGAAACTGTTCATGTTTAATGTCATCGACACACTTCTCCACTCTCCTATTATTTTTGATCGCAGTTCTTCATTCTCCGATTTTTTAGTTTCGGAGTGACAGCTGATAAAAAAAACAAGCGTGATAAAATATAACAGCGATTTTGATTTCATTTCTCAAACTTAAAACAATTACGGCACTAAAGCTATGTTTGTTTGACCTGCTCGCGGGATAGTACAAGAATTCTTCTCTCGTTACCCACCACCCATACAATGTCGTTTAATTCAAATTCAAAATCTGATTCGGGATTAAGAATATGCTGTCCTTTGCGCTCTATGCCTACTACTAAACCTTTCGTTTTTTCACGGATTCCCGAGTGACGGATTGTTTTACCAAGCAAAATCGAGTTTTTCTGCACGATAAAATGTTGCAGAGACACTTTTTGCTTCTGGCCCGGATCTGCAGCGGTTGGTTTTGAAGAATCGAGATACTCTCTGAATTTTTTTAACTGATCATCGGTACCAATGACCGAAAGTATGTCGTGGGGATACAGTCTTTCGTCTCTGGAAGGAACATTCAGAATCAAATCCCCTCTTTCAATCACTGCAATATTTACTCCAAACTCCTCGCGGATCTTCGATTCCTGAAGGGTCTTTCCAACGTAGGGCGACTGCGGTTCGAGAACAAAAGACGAAAGGTGCGTGTCCCAGGGAGCTAATTCCTGGTTAACAGACTGTGATTCCTCTCTCTCGTTTAAATTGGAGAGAAATCTTAATTCAATCCGACTATAAAAATTCCTGATCCTTTTGTAAAACAATGCCAGTACTATCAACGTACATATCACTCCTACAATTGCAACAGCCGGAGAATACAGCCGGTAAAACAAAAAACCTATGTAAACCAACATCAAAACGATGCGCGTAAGAATCAGAACAATAAGCGGTCCGCGTTGCAAAGGTTGTGACCATACTTTTGCGTATGCTTCCTTTTGAGTTCTCCGGAAAGCAAGAGCCCAAAGAAAAGGAGCCAGAATCATCAATGTGAGTAACGCAGTAATTTCCCTTCCAACACTGTACTCCCTGAAAATCGGGAGAAGATAACTTGTGCTTAAAAGTATAACTGTGATTATAACAACGGAGAAGATAATCACGTTTATCACATAAAACCGAATTAGTTTTTTCCATTCACTTTCTTCCGCTACATTCTGTGCTCCCACGCTGTATCTGTTTAATTTTTTATTCCATGAATCAGGAAGTATTGATTCCAGTTTTTCAGAAACAAAAGGAGAGAATCTGATCATAAAAGGTGTTGTAAAAGTCGTGATCACCGAAACCGTAACGGCAACGGGATAAAGAAATTCGCTTGTCACATTTAAGCTCAGACCCAGGGTGGCAATAATGAATGAAAACTCACCAATCTGCGAAAGACTCATCCCCGATTGGACCGCTATTTTAAGAGGTTGCCCCGATATTAAGGATCCGATAATTACAAACAATGGTTTGCCGAAAAGCAATACGATTACTGCCAACAGAACCGGAATGTAATGCTGTACAATCATTTCGGGATTCAATAACATGCCCACTGACACAAAAAAGATAGCTCCAAATAAATCCTTAACGGGCTTTAGAAGATGATCTATTTTTTCAGCCTTGGTTGTTTCGGCCAGAATGGAACCCATAATAAACGCCCCAAGTGCTGAAGAGAAACCGGCAGTGTTCGCAAACATTACCATTAAAAAACACAAGGCTAAAGAAACGATCAGAAGCGACT
>JAEUTM010000534.1 GCA_016788025.1 Bacteroidia bacterium | reverse complement strand
CATCAATTGTGCACAGTATGTACTTGTTTTCTATTTTTTCAAAGTAAATATCCAGTAGTTTTTCGCCCTTCTTTTTGAGCAAGCCGTGCCAGATAGCGTTTTCAACAAAAGGTTGAACCATCATCACGGGGACATAAACATTAGATCCCTGAATGGAAGGGTCGACACTTATTTTAAATATTATATTTTCCTCAAAGCGCAGATTTTCAATCTCGAGATAACGGTTTAGCAATTCGGTTTCCAGATCAATACTTATTAAGTCAGACATATTACTTTCGAGAAGCTTGCGGATCATTTTACTGAACTTAACCAGATAGTCATTGGCTTTGTCATTTTTGTTGTTAAGGATTAGATTCTGCAGAGCATTCAGCGCATTAAATACAAAGTGAGGATTCATTAACGCTCTGTTAACCCGTAATTCTGTTGATACTATCAGGTTGTCCTGCTCAAGCTGTTTACGTTGTTTTTCAAAAGATCTTTTTACTCGATACCTTATAAACAGATATACCGCTAACAATATCAATGCAATTGCAACTCCGGTGAGAATTCTATTACGCAGAATAATTGTCTGGGAGGGATTGGGGGCGTTGTATAATGCTGTTATTTCAGACTGACCGAGAGGATAAGGGAAAAATTCGATGTCATCCACCGCCCCTGTTAACCAGCGATCGTTCTTAGGGTTGTTTGTCTTGCCCACAAAAACAGGTTCATCGTTCAGGAAAGCGGTTTTAAATTTTTTGGAAAAACTGGTTTCAAATTTTCCATCGATATATAACTCCGTCGTATCATTCGTATAAACCATTACAATGTGTTTCCACTGATCCAGTTCAATCGGATCTTTCGAATACATACCTCTTTCATTCAACGAATCCATGGAGCATGTTGCCAGTATTTTTTTTGTGTAAACCATGAAATAAATAGCATAGGCTTCGTTAAAATCCTGTGAACTGTTGCAATGTGCTACCAGTATGGGATTATATGGCGTTCCATTTCCTGCCATAACGGGATGTTCTATTTTAACCCATAAAGAAATACTTCCTTCGGTGGATTTTAATTCCTTGAAGTTTCCAAGCGCAATGTAACTTGTAGGGTTTCCGGTTAAAAATGCAGCATGATTTTCATTCCCAAAACGATCGGCAACAAAACGAACAGTATGGAACTCGGCCTTGTGTTTGGTAATTTCATCAGAGGAATCGTTGTTGTTAAACGAGAACCGTGCGCACGGTTTTGGTTGAGATTGAGCTACAGCGAGAATGGGAAATAACAGAGTTCCGACTATCAAAATTCTCAATATGTTAAGCTTGGTAACGCGCAAACCGTAGATAAAAATGCAATTTTTTTTGTTAACGCGAGAGTGTGATTAGTTCTACTCTATTATCGGAGATAAAAAGTTAGTTCGTTACCCAAGAAAAATTAGTATGTACTCAATGGTTCCTACCAGTTATAAATTAAAAGTAGACAACTGATCATTGGTAGTTTTTTTCAGAAAAGATTTATTATGGCACTCCTGTAATTATCCAGCTAAGAATGAAACCGTAAGAACCGAAGCGAGTTAATCCTGCGTTTTCTGACATAACTGCTATTTACCCCATTGAGTCGCTTTAACTGTTAATATCCTGGAATTTCTTTCCAGGTCGCCTGGTTATTCAGAGTTTAAAAAGATGTTTCCTATTCCCTTGACAAATCCGCTTGTCCCACTTATGGTGG
>JAEUTM010000504.1 GCA_016788025.1 Bacteroidia bacterium | reverse complement strand
CAGCGCTTACTTTATGAGAATTTTCCTAAACTCTGCGATATTCATACCTAAACTTGAAAAGGGGTTTAAGTACTTTAACGCGCTTTATGCGCTTTCTGTAGTGCTTGCCATTTTTGGATTCTTCAATATCAGCTACGCGCTAATCACAACCTGCGCCACATTTCTTTCTTTATACATGATGATTGGCGCCTTTGTAATCTTCAAAAAAGACTATAAACCGGCGCGTTTCTTTCTCCTTGCCTGGTCTCTTTTCTTATTTGGAGTTACAGTGTATGCGATGACCAATTTTGGATTGCTCCCTATAAATAATTTTACTTTTTACATGATGCCATTGGGTGCTGCTTCAGAGGTAATTTTACTTTCACTGGCACTTGCTGATCGGATAAACGTGTTGAAAAGAGAAAAGGAAGAGTCGCAAGCCGAGGCATTAAGGGTATCCCAACAAAATCAAAAACTTATTACAGAACAGAATATTGTTTTGGAACAAAAGGTGCATGAACGGACGCTTGAGCTTGAAGAGACAAATGAGGAACTGAATGTTACGCTTACGTATCTGAAGGACACTCAAACCCAACTTGTAAACGCGGAAAAAATGGCTTCGCTTGGTCAGCTTACAGCCGGTATCGCTCACGAGATAAACAATCCAATCAATTTTGTTAGCGCAAACCTTAAGCCTTTAAAGACTGACATTAACGAAGTACTTGAAGTTGTATCGAAATACGAAGCGATTAGTCCAGGTGAAAAGGTCGCAGAAGACTTAAAGGAAATTGAAAAGTTTAAGAAAAAAATAGATCTTGATTATCTGAGGCAGGAAATAAGCACCTTACTCGCTGGTATTGAGGACGGGGCAAAACGAACTGCAGAAATAGTTTTAGGTTTAAAAAATTTCTCAAGGTTGGATGAAAGCGACCTTAAAGACGCCAATATAAATGAAGGAATTGAATCTACACTGGTAATTCTGAGGAGTTCTATCCAAAAAAATATTGAGGTCCACACGCATCTTGGGAATATTCCGGCTATTGAATGTTATCCTGGTAAATTAAACCAGGTGTTTATGAATATTATGAGCAATGCTCTATATGCCATAAACAAAAAGGACACTAAGGAACCTGGCCGGTTAACCATTACAACCTACGAAAAGGGTGACAAGGTGGTAGCTTGTTTTGAAGATACGGGTATTGGAATGAGCCAGGAGACAAAAGACAAAATGTTTGATCCTTTCTTTACAACCAAAGATGTTGGTGAAGGAACGGGACTTGGCATGTCGATCGTTTTTAAGATTATTGAGAGCCATCACGCTAAAATTGAAGTGGAATCTACTGTTGGAAAAGGCACCAAGATTACACTTATTCTCAACAAAAAACTGAGTTGAGGCCGGCCAGTCATTAACAAGCGTTCGGATGACATTTAAATAGTTGAGCACGTGTTATTTAATTCGCAATAAAAAAGCCCGTCATGGAATGTCCATGACGGGCTTTTTGTTATATAAAACTTAACCTAAGTTCTTATTATTTTAAAGTGGCAACTTTTTTAGCCAGTTTAGATTTCATGTTACCGGCTTTGTTCTTATGAATTACGTTTTTCTTAGCCAGTTTGTCTAACATGCTAGATACCTTAGGCAATAACTCCTGAGCTTCTTTTTTAGAAGTAGTTGTACGAAGCGCTTTTACCGCTGTACGGGTAGTTTTTGCATAGTAACGGTTCTCAATACGTTTAGCATCATTAGAACGAATGCGTTTGATAGATGATTTATGGTTTGCCATTTTATTCTTTAATTAAATACTCCCTTGTTTTAGGGAACGCAAATATACACTTTTTTTTGAAAATGCAAATGTTAAAAACAATTTAAGCTTAAAGGTTGATTTAAGGCTATTTTTGTAGGAATGGCGCGCAGTTCCCTGCTGATACTGATACTTTTAAGCACGGTTTTGAGTTCTCAAAATCAAATGGAAACCAAAGCGGTTAAAAACCTGGTTCCCAAC
The DNA here is from genome assembly GCA_016788025.1 of Bacteroidia bacterium. Taxonomy (GTDB): domain Bacteria; phylum Bacteroidota; class Bacteroidia; order B-17B0; family Aurantibacillaceae; genus Aurantibacillus. The sequence goes on along the minus strand of JAEUTM010000504.1, from coordinate 15,893 downwards.
GGCAGCTTTGAGAATTACAGGCGTAAATCAAGCGATGTGCGTAAGGCCATCCCCTGGCGTCCGATCGAAACCATTGATTATTACCACAATCCGCTGGCGAATGATACTACGGCACAAAAAGGAGCCTATAACGGGTATTGTTACACCGGGTTCAGATTTCGGAAAAAATACAAGGAATTTTTGCAGGTAAAACTTACGGAGCCCCTTCACCGGGGGACCGTTTACGAGTTTTCCATGCAAATTCGGCTTGCCTTTTGGAGCAACGCTCTGCTCCGCTCTTTTGGGGTATTATTTACAAAAGGGGGATATAAAGGTCCGTATGACGTATCTAAGTCCAATATGGTTGATTCGGTGTGTGAAAGAGGAGGCCTGCAAAATGGCTACAAATGGATAGAAATTAAGGGGTTTTATAAGGCCGATGGCGGGGAAAAATTCATCACCATAGGCAATTTTGCCCCTGTTATTAAAAAAGACATGGTGAGGATTGATGTTTTCAGATTGGGGCCCAAAGAGTCTTACTATTTTGTTGATGACGTAAAACTTATAAAAGCTCCACAGTTTGAAGAAAAAGTAGAGGTAGTAAGGGTGGGTCCGAATTATATGGAAGAAGATTCTACCTTGAAGGTGAAAAAGGATATCAAGGTGGGCGAAAAAGTTCAGCTTAACAACATTTATTTTGTTAATGGACGATACTACCTGCTTCCCGAATCCTATGCCGAACTCAATAAACTCGCTCAATATCTTATGAAAAATCCTGATCTTGAAATACAGATCAACGGGCACAGCGATAATCAGGGGTTATGGTATAAGAACCAACGAATGAGTGAACTGCGGGCACGTGAGGTGTTTGAATATCTTATAAAAAAAGGCGTACAGAACAAAATGTACTTTAAAGGCTTAGGCAGTGCACAACCCATTGCACCGAATGACACGGAGGAAGGCCGCCAGAAAAACAGGCGCGTGGATTTTGAAATTATTAAGAAATGAGATTTACAACGCTAATATTCAGAAGGCTGTTGTAAACTCACTTAATTCAATCTTTTGACACTAAAAGTTTAAATCTTACTTTAACAGCATTAAAACCCTCACACATGAATGTCATTCAGAAAGACGATCCAAAAATTATTAAGGCCTGGACTTTTTATGATTGGGCGAATTCAGTTTTCCCCCTCGTGATTACATCCGCTATTTTTCCGAATTTTTACGACTATGTGACAACCCATGATGAGGCTAAGAATTTTGTGGGGCATAGCGTGAATTTTTTCGGAAGGTCTTTTGAAAATCAGAACATTTATTCTTTCGTTTATGCGTTCGCCCTTTCGATCGTTGTGTTGATTGCCCCTATTCTCAGTGGTATTGCCGACTACCTTGGCAATAAAAAAAGATTCCTGCAGTTCTTTTGTTACCTGGGATCTATATCGTGTATGTGCTTGTATTTTTTTTCCGGTCAGCATCTTGAACTCAGTTTTATTCCATTTATCACGGCAACCATCGGCTTCTGGGGAAGTTTAGTTTATTACAACTCCTACCTTCCGGAAATTGCAAGCATCGAAAATCAGGACAAGGTGAGTGCCCGGGGCTTCTCAATGGGTTATTTTGGAAGCTCTCTGTTATTAATTATTTGTCTCGTTGGTATTATGGTTTTTAAATACGAGGAGAATGTTGTAGACGGCGTGAAGGTAACGAGCGGTTTTTTCAAAGTAAAATACTCGTTCTTACTTACTGGTTTATGGTGGATAGGTTTTGCGCAATATGCATTCCGTCGACTGCCTTCCAGAAGTCACGATCACAAAGGAATTGAGCGCAACAGAATATTCTTAAAAGGCTTCCGTGAATTAAATGGTGTTTTTAAACAGGTCCGAAATATTCCTGATCTGAAGCGCTTTTTGTCGGGTTATTTTTTTTATAACATGGGCGTTCAGACAGTAATGGTTGTGGCAGTTTTGTTTGCGAGAAATGAAATTTACTGGGGAGAAGGCGAGGCAGGAGAAAAGGCCAAAACAACGTCGCTTATCATTAGTATTTTAATTATCCAGTTCGTTGGTATAGCGGGATCTATAGCCTTTTCAAGACTTTCATCACGTATCGGAAATATTAAATCGTTAATGGGCGCGGTGCTTATCTGGATTTTCATTTGCGTTTTCACGTATGCAAAAGCAACCTTACCAGTTCATTTTTATATTGTTGCATTCCTCGTAGGTTTTGTTATGGGTGGAATCCAGGCATTGTCGCGAAGCACTTACAGCAAATTACTTCCGGAGACCGACGATCACGCAAGCTTCTTTAGTTTTTATGATGTAATGGAAAAACTGGGTATGATCATCGGTACGGTAACGTTTGGACTTATCAGTGAAATTGTTGGCGGCATGCGTCCATCCATTCTATCTCTTATCACGTTTTTCATACTCGGATTCCTGATTTTGTTCAGTATGAGAAATATTTCAATTAAAGGAGAAAAGAAGTTAAGTTGATTTTGGCTTTTATTGGCTGAATACGGCGTTTCTTTTGATCTGTTTAAGATTATGTGTTTAGCATGAAAAAGTTATCGATATTTCTTTTTTTTATGAGCTCTTTATTGCATTCGCAGATACAATTCAGCGAACAGAATATTGATCTTGGGCAGATACAGGAAGCTTATGAAATAAGGGGCGATATAATTCTTCACAACACAAGCGGAAAAAAAATATTTCTGATGCGGGCCGATGCCGAGCGGGGTGTTAAGGTTTATACCTCTAAAAAAACGCTCCCGGCAGAAGATACCTGCCTGATCATCATTTCCTTTATACCTGAAGCGTCTGGTAATTTCAGGAAAAAGATAAACCTGATCTCCAGCGACAAACAGACACCATATGTAATTACACTTTCAGGAAATATTAAACAGGTAAAAACGAATGACAGAATGGCCTGCGTGTATTTCGGGAAACAGAAAACTTCAAGAATTAACACGAAAGAAGAGCCCATTTTTGTAACTGCAGATAACGTAAAGCGAGACAATTCCAACAAAATTCCGGACTCTACACCCGGCAATACAGTCGAGGTACGAAAACCTATTAACAAAGAACCTATTGTGACTCATACTGTGGAAGCCAAAAAGCAACTTCTTGACGATCATAAACCAAACAACATACTTTTTCTTGTTGATGTGAGCAGCTCAATGCGCGACTCGCTAAAGCTTCCGGTGATGAAAAATTCTTTGCATAAATTAATTGATGCTGTGAGGGAAATAGACAGTATTAGCTTCGTAACCTATGCTTCAAAAGTGCTTGTTATAAAAGAAGCGGTGAGTGGAAAGGAAAAAGCCGCACTCCATACACTTGTGGATAGTCTGAAAGCGAAGGGCATGACCGCTGGAAGCAAGGCTATCCTTGTAAGCGAGGCCATTGCGCAAAAACACTTTATTAAAAATGGAAACAATCAAATCATTCTGGCTACGGATGGAGAATTTGAGCTGAGCCCTGAGAACAAAGACCTTTGGTTAAAGAAACAAGCCCGGCAAAAAATAACTTTAACAACTGTAGCTTTCGGCAATGATAAAAAGGCACTTAAAAATTTGCAGGAACTTGCCAGCAAAGGTGACGGCACATTTATACATATTGATGAAAATAAAGGTGCAGAGGAAAAGCTACTCAGTGAAATAGAAATGAGAAGCAGGCGCTGATTAAACAAGCGTTAATTTTTGTAAAGCCAAAACCCAGGGCGATTGTTTATCGTAAATTTGATAAAGAGCCAATGAAAAAGCTAATCATCACGAGTTTCTCTTTGTTTTTGTTTAGTATGGTTTCGTGTCAGACGCCAAACAATACAAAAGAAACAAAATCGTCAAACACAAAAAAGCCTATGGAAACGAGTTATCAAAAAACCGAAGAAGAGTGGAAAAAAGAGCTGACGCCCGAACAATATTATGTGCTTAGGGAAAAGGGTACAGAAAGACCGGGCACAGGAAAATTTAATCACCATTCTGAAAAAGGTGTATATGTGTGTGCAGGTTGTGGCACTGAACTTTTTACAAGCGATCAGAAATTTGACAGTCACTGCGGCTGGCCTAGTTTTGATAATAATATTGCTGGCGGTGAAAGGGTTAAACAAATTCCGGATTTCTCGCATGGGATGATTCGTACAGAAATTGTATGCGCAAAATGCGGTGGTCATCTTGGTCATATTTTTGACGATGGACCAACTGCAACCGGTCAGCGTTATTGTGTTAACAGCATTAGCATCGGTTTTAAACCTGCAGGCAAAGACACAATTGAAAAATAAATTAGTTAGGCCCGGTTTTCAAAACAAAGGAAGACCGGGCTTATTTTGTAATATTCCCTCGATCTTATCTATTACTTCCTGCGTCAATAAAGGAAGAATTTCCAAAGAAGTTAGTGTTTCGGTTAACTGTGAAGGCTTACTTGCACCAAGAATTGCGGTACTAACGTTTGGATTTTTTACACACCATGCGACTCCAAGTTTTGGAAGGGTTGTACCCAACTCTTTCGCTAATACTGATAGTTTCTTTGTCTTTTCAACACGCGATGCATCTCCCAGCGTTCTTTCTTTAAGCCAATCCATACCGTCGATATTTAATCGTGTATCGGCTGGCATTCCCTCGTTATACTTTCCCGTGAGTAAGCCGCTAGCGAGAGGGCTCCAAATTGTTGTCCCCAAACCAAAATCGCGGAACAACAACAAATAATCCTTTTCTATTTTAACGCGTTCGAACATATTGTATTGAGGTTGTTCCATCGTCGGGCCTATGAGATGATTTTTTTCCGCAAACAAAAATGCGGACATAATTTCATCGTTAGCCCATTCACTGGTTCCCCAATAAAGAATTTTTCCTTGCTGAATCAAGGTGTTCATTGCCCAAACTGTTTCTTCAATGGGTGTATTTTTATCGGGTCTGTGACAGAACAATAAATCAACATAGTCAACCTGGAGCCTTTTTAACGCTGCGTTGCAGCCCTCTATAATATGTTTGCGCGAAAGGCCAGTTTGATTGGGCTTCCCTTCTTCATATCCGAAATAAACCTTTGAGCTCAGTATATAAGAACTGCGTGACCAGGATTTCTTTTTAAGAACTTCGCCCATCACCAGTTCAGAGCGACCGCGAGCATAAATCTCTGCGTTATCGAAAAAATTCACGCCATTGTCATAGGCAATGCTCATTAACTCATCTGCGGTGTTGTCGCCGATCTGTTTTCCAAAGGTAACCCAGCTTCCAAAAGAAAGTGCACTTACCTGTAAACCTGACTTTCCTAAACGTCTGTACTCCATAAGATTTTTTCCGAAATTAAGTTTTATGTCATGTATAAAAAAGAATCTCTTTGTGATTATTGATTTTTAACGTTAGTTTGATTCTGCCTATTTTGCAAACATTCATCCAGAGGGTTTTACATCATTTCTCGGATATTATGAGTAATTTGCATTAAACTAATATTATGAAATTGCTTATTCTAACCACCGCTTTGTTAGCTTTAAGTACTCTGTCAACAGCTCAAAAAATTCAAAAGAACAATTTACCGTCTTCGGTCAGCGCTGCTTTCCAGGAGGAATTTCCAAAAGCCATTGATGTTGAATGGAAAAAGAAAGATAGTTTGTATCATGTGGAATTTGAATTGGGGTCGCCGAAAAAAGACCATGAAATCCATTACAATCAACAGGGAAAAATAGTTTACCACGAAGAAGATATTACCGTTGATCAGTTACCTGCACAGGTTCTGAAAGAAGTGAGGACCTTGTATCCCGGATTCCAGATAGAAGAAGTTGAAAAAATCAATAACAGAAGCCTTATTACCTATCACATGGAAGTAGAAAAAGACTCTGAAGAATGGAAACTCCGTATTGATGAACAGGGAAAGATTGTGGACAAAAAAGAGGACTGACCTTCTATTCTTTTATCAGGACTCTTGTGAAAATAACCCTGCCTTCCCTTTTCAACCTCAGATAATACGAACCAGGAGGAAGCGTTCCGACCTGAACAGATCTGGTTTGGTTATCAAATTTTAAATCCCCGATATGCAGCAGAGACGAGTTTTGATCGAAAATTTCAACTACAATACTTTTGAGGGAAACTTCAGAAAATTCGAAAAACAGCACATCCCGGAGAGGATTTGGAAATACCCGGATCAAACCCGTATTTTGCTCTTCAGAAATGGACGTACAGGGATTAACATATAACGAAGCGAAAGCGATATTAGTGCAACCATTTATGCTCAATCCAATTACGTTATAAACCGAAGATACAAAAGGATTAACCGTGGTTGTTGCTCCTGTCGTGTTTCCCGGCAGCCAGGTGTAACTGATGGCACCATTCGCTGAAAGATCTACAGACTCGCCAGGACAGATACTGTCTTTTGACGATTGCACATGAATTACAGGAACTGAAAGAGTTGCAACTGCAATTGTTTTATTTGAAACACAATTCTGGGGACTTGATCCATAAACCGTGAAGGTCGAATTTACAGCAGGAAAGACTGTTGCCGTGGGCGCAATAGTTCCGTTGCTCCATGTATAAGTTAACGCGCCAGAGGCTGTTAAAACCAGGGGATTAGAGGGACAAACCGAAGTACTTGACTGTGTTAGAGAAATAAGTGGTAAACTAAACGTATAAATTCCAATAGTGGTCTGGGAGAAGCAGCCTAGTAAGTTACTACCAAATACTGTATAGGTAGTAGCAACCGTAGGACGCACAACCTTTGTAAAACCCGAACCCAAAGAAACCCAACTATACGTATTTGCACCAAACGCAGTGAGGGATGTGGTTTTGCCAGGACAAATGGTATTTTGACTAGCGGTAACTGTAAGCGTTGGACTAGACGAGACTGTAACACTGACGGGAATTCTTGAACTTAGACAACCACTTGCGTTATCAAATGCTTCAGCATAAAAGGTTGTGTCCGAAAGCACGGTTATGGTATAAGGCAGGCCCGTGGCAATAATGTTTGTTGCTGACGGCGAAGAATACCAATTTACAATGGAAGGACTAAAAGCATTAACGCTCAGTGACAAAGTTGCCGGTGTTTGACAAGCAATTGCCGCGATTGATTGAATTGTTGGACTCAATACAGAAATCAAAATAGTTTTAGTTGTTGTACAGGAAAACGAATTGCCTGTTGTAACCGAATACACTTGAGTGGTGGCGGGACTAACGGCAATGCTGGGACTGTTTGAACCGGTACTCCAGATATAACCGGAGCCGTTTCCTGTAACAGTAATACTACTGGTATTTCCCGAACAAAGAAAATTGCTGGATGCAGAAATTGTTGCTGTCACTTCACTTACAGTAACTGCAACAGTTGACTGAGGCGAGATGCAACCGTTAGATAAAACAACCAGGCTGTAAACGCCTGAACTCGTTGCGTGTGTATTGTTAATGGATGGGTTTTGGACAAAAGCGTAAAAACCATTTGGGCCTTCCCAATTAAATATGAAGGCAGTAGAAGCCGTTGTGCTTAACACTATTGGCTGCCCTGCACAAACAAGAGTATTTGCTACCTGGGCATTTGCGAGGGGAATTGCATTAACGGTAACAGTATGCTCATTGGATACTGCAGACAAAGATGTATTGGCACAAGTGCTCTCCAATATATAATAAAATGTGCCTACGGTCATGGCCCCGGTAATATACTCGATTGATGAAGCACCAGACCCTCCGGTAACGGCTGTATAGGGTCCAGAGCTTTGCGTTCCAACCTTCCATTGAAAATTAACTCCCGTTCCTGAACTGAATGTACTGGCATTCAGCGTCAGACTTGCGCCTGCACAAAGTGACGTCGCTGAAGCGACTATTGATGATGAACTCACTGAAGAACATGGATTCACATTCGTTTCGAACTCATCTGCACCAATATCCGGCGCTGTCCCGGTGCCGCTGTAGCCCAAACTTCCCTGCCGCGTTTGAACATCATAATCTGTACTAATACCACTTATGTTGTTAGCCGAACTTTCGATCGAATTTGAAACACTGCCTGACAAATGCAGAAAATAAACAGAGGACCCAAGGAGTGAAAGAAAGGTTGGGTTTTGACTCACCGAAGCCATATCGCGCGTTGACATGGCTGTTTTATATGAACTGAGAGTTTGATAGGATGTGGACCCATTATAAAAAATCACGTTCGAACTTGTGGGTGTACCGGCATAAAACAGATTATTGTCTGAACCTGTTAAATAAGTCACCAGGTTTGTTGAGCTTCTTCGGTAAGCAGTAACTACGCCTGTTCCGGTAGGGAGCGAATTATTAATCAGGATATTATTCCGCATTAGCAAACTCGAGGTAGAAGACGCATAAAGTGCATTCGATCCAAAACTAGTACCTGTGCTGACAGCGTTTAGAAAAACTGTATTAAAATAAACGTTGTAGACAGAGCCAACATTTATGTAAATGCCATTCACTCTTCCATTACCTATTGAGTTGGGAGCGTATAAATTTCCAATCAAGTTGTTGTGAATCGTTGTTGTACTTGTAGTGGTTCCATATATTCCATGAACTGTTCCCGTGGCACCTAAACTATTTAAATCGGAAATACGATTTCTATAAAAAAGAACTCCCGCATTATTGCTGCCCAAATAAGAACCATATATTGTTGAGTTTGCTCCAGATGTATAAAGGCCTGCAATAGTATTGGAGTAAATAGCTACCGGATAACTGGCTGAGCCTGCACCGGAAGCGTAAATGCCATATACAGCATCTGAAAAACCAATATTCTTAATTTGATTGTTAAAGATCTGAGATCCAGAAACAGAACCCGCATCCCCGAGCCCCGTACAGTATATTCCATAGCAGTTACCTGTGCCATTCACATAAACATCCTTAAATACATTTTCGTAAATCAATTTCTTAGGATACGGTGACGCATTTCCTTCAGCATTATAAATTCCATAAAAATTACCAGTGCCTGAAATATTCGCCTGGATATTAGAAACAACATTGTTCGAAAACGTATGAATTGCGGTCCCGGCTGAATTTGCAGCACTGTAATAGATGTAAATATTCCCTGCAGAAGCCAGGCGTTTAACTCCATTAACAATGTTATTGCACACACGTAAAGCCGACTGGGTACTTGACGTATTATAAATAAAATACTCTGCTCCACTGTGATTTAGATACAAATCTGACCAGTTGTTATTTTCTATACTTAATTGATTAAAATCTGCGGTGTTATAAACAAAGTATATCGTTCCGGATCCAGGGTTATTAGTGTGCTTATAGTTTGAAAAATAATTCCCGGCAATGCTCAGGCTGGCAGTGAGCGCTCCCGAATTATTATAAATGCTATACAAAGTCCCGGTATACGAAGTTGACGATTCATAAGCTATACCCAGGGTATTATTTTGAATTGAAATCAGGTTCGACACATTTCCGTTGTTGTAAATGAGATAAGTGTTTCCTGAACTTGCGTTAGTCGTATTATTTTCAAGTTTGTTGTTCCCTATATTAAGGTGGGAGGGTGAAGCATTATTGTAGATGCCGTAGAAAGGTCCGGATACTGAAGTGGAATAACTGCAATTTAAAATATAGTTCTGGGAAATAGTTACTGTATTAGTTGTTCCGGTTGATCCAGCTGCATTTTCGATAACCATTAACGAAGCGCTAGAAGCGCCACCGGAAAGCGTGATGGTATTTTGAGACACTGTTACATTGGCGCCCGGCGCCTGTCCAACTGAAATCCCTTTTAACGCTGATGAATGATTACTTGTTGTTCCTGTGTTGTTTACAATGAGATTGTTTGAAATGTTACAATTATACTGATTGAAGGTTTTGACCCCTATTGCGGGATTTCCGGTTGTGCCACCACCAAAATCCAGAATTTTATTTCCAGTAATACCGGAAGCACCACCAACGTCATTTGCAAAGTCCGAAAGGTTGTAGGGCGCAGAATCCTGATAACCGTAAAGATATACACCGATGTTGCAACCTTTGAATACATTGGAGTAAAACTTGTTGTAAGAATTGGCTCCAGAAGCAGCGTAAACGATCATAGAAGTTGTCTGAGCTGCAGAACTTGCATTAACAAGATTGATTGCTTTTGACCCATCCCCTGCCCCGCCGCTGCCGGAAGAATTATTAGCGGCATTTAATTGAACAACACAGTTTTTTATAGTATTATGTTGGCACCCATCCAAACCGTTGACCTTAAAAAAGCCGAAACCGAATTCCATTGTTTTAGGGTGAATCGTATTTGTATCTAAAAGATCAAAGCCATCAATCGTAACATAATCCGATCCAATAAGCCGCCAGATCCCGTCCTGACTTGCGGAACCAGGAGTGCTGTTACCAGCATAAGCAAATACACAAGGATTTGCTCCCGTGCCATTCTTCTGAAAGACAATTGGCGCTGTTGCCGTGCCGGTTGCCGTCATAGAGAAGCCTCCAGAGGGAACCGTTTCGGTGTAACCAGAACTTACCATGACGGTTAAAGGTGCAGAAACTCCTTGCTGATTTAAGGCTGATATAACAGCGGCAATGCTACTATAAGTCCCGGGTACCTGGAGTGTGCCCGAAAGTTGAGATTTTAATTCAGAGCATATAAATAAAAGTAACAGGACTTTTAATCGTGTCATGCCAGCGGCTTTGCAGGCAAAAATAGTGTGATTTATGAGCTACAAAAATTGAAGAGCTTTTAAAAGCCAGGAATTGAAGATATCCTAACGGCTGAAATACCATCTTAGCCGAAGTCTAAACTAACTTAATCTATAATTAATTTATGCTTTGTCGAATTTTTGTTTTCGTCAACAGATATAAAATAAACTCCTTTGGAAAGATGACCCAGGTTAATCTGTCCAGCGCTTTCCGTTAGTACGGTTTCGAACACTTTTTGCCCCATTGAATTAGTAACCAGAACCGTTCTTATTGCATTGCTGCCAAAATCTAAATTAACGAGGCCGGAACTTGGATTAGGATATATTTTGAGTGCTTTGTCACCCTCATGTTCAGCTACACTTTCACAAGGATCTACAATTATACCAACTGATGCCGTATTCTGGCACCCATTGAGGTCTACGCCCATCACATTATATATCGTTGATTGCGCTGGATTGATCATTAAAATGGGTGAATTGGAATTTGTTTCCTGCCAAGTAAAACTCAGGACTCCCATTGCCTCAAGAGACAGAAAATCTCCGGGACAAACCGTGGCTGAAGGCGGTACAATGGTAATTAATGGCAATGGATTTACTTTTACGTTAACCACTTTTGAAGTCCAACATCCAGGGCCCGAATTCGCAGATACGGTATAACTTGTTGTAACAGGTGGGGTCACTACCACAGTATCATTATTTTCACCTCCCGTCCATGTATAAGAGGATGCTCCGGAAACAGTAAGAGTAGATGATTCTCCGGCACATAATTGCCCCGGATGTGGTAATGCAGTGAGTGTAAGAGCAGGTGCCGAAATTAACTGTATCGAAGTTGATGCGTTCGGACAAGCAGGATTCGTTCCAACTACGCTATACGTGGTATTACCGAAAGGTGAAACTATAACACTGGAAGAAGATACACCGTTGAACCAGGTATAAGTTGCCGCACCGCCTGCTGTAAGCGTGGCGTTATTACCCGAACACACAGTATTAGCGGTGCTGGCTATAGAAATTGTTGGATTGAGCACAACGGTAATAGACGTGTTTGCACTCGAAATACAGGAACCATTAGATAAGGTAGCGCTATATACTGTACTAATTGTAGGGCTCGCTACTACAGTTTGTGAATTTGAGGTGTTTAGCCCGGCCACTGGCCCCCAGGAATAGGTGCCCACAGGACTTCCATTTAGTTTAAAATCGGGCCTTACGAATCCAATATTTACGTTTGAATTTGTAGCCGCTGCAATTGTGGCAGCGCTTTGATTATCTGCCCGGTATACCAACGTACTTAAAAATCCAGTTGGGTGATTGTTCTGCACCACACCATTACCAGAAGTGCCCACAATACTATTTGAAAACACAGTCTCAATGACCAGGTTGCTTGTACCATCCCATACAAAAGGAGCTGCAAAATTGTGTACATTATTATATCCAACTGATGGTGTATAGTTTATTGGCGTAACAACATTAACGATATTACTTTCAAAACCAGTTAAAGAAGCAAGGGTAGTGGACTTCATGCCAACCATAAAGTTCTGACAGCTGTTAACGACGGTTCCCCAGTTAGATCCCTTTGAAACCACCGGAAACTGAATACTATTTATGGGAGTACCAATGGTGAATCCCGCTGCTGATAGTTCATTTGCCAGAACCAGAATCTGCATTTTTTGCCCTCCATAATAAATTGAATATGGGGCAGGATAATTTGAAAGAGAATTTTGTCCGGATTGTGATCCGGCAGTTAAAGTTGGGCTGGTTATCGGGAGCGAAGCAGTAATGGTTTGTGAATTCCCAATACACAGAGACGCGGATGACGGTGTCAGAGAAAACCCAGGAGGTGTTGGACTTACAAGCGCATTTACAAATACAGGACTTGAAGTACAATTGGCAGTTGAAATAAAAAGACTGTAAGTTCCTGACGAGTTTGCTACTACTGAATTAACCAGAGGGCTTTGAAGAGTTGAAGTGAAATTGTTTGGACCCAACCACAGGTAATTTGTTCCTGTAGCACTACCAGCTGTTAAACTAAGTGTCTCGCCTGCACAAAGGGTTCCGTTAATTGCAGAAGCAGTACCCGTAGGGCTCGCATTAACAGAAACTGTCAGTTCGTTTGTGGCAACAGTTTGCGAATTATTTGCGCACGTAGTTACCATTATATAATAGTAAATTCCCGCGGCTAGTGTTGGCGTATTATAGGCCGACGCGTTTCCGCCAATTACATTGGTATAAGGCCCTCCGGGATTTGATGCAATTTTCCATTGGTAGGAAATGCCGCCTGCCTGCGTTTGCCCAGTGGTTACCAGGTACACTTCATTACCCGAACACTTAATGGCCGAGGAAGGAACAATAGCTGTTCCCGAATTTACACCGGAACAAGGAACCAAACTCTGATTATATTCGTCCGCCCCAATGTCAGGCGCACTGCCAGTTCCGGAATATCCTGGATTTCCCTGTCGCACATCCGCGTCGATGTCGTCGGATATTCCTGCTACATTCTGAGCGCCATTCTCGGTTACTGAAGGAATAGTATTGTCAACGTGGAGGAAGTTTGTTGATGAGCCAACCGTACTCAGGAAGTTTGTATTTTCAGTTGCGGAAGCGCTTTCTCTAGGACTCACCAAATTCTGGAATTGGGGTAAATTCTGGTAAGAGTTACCATCGAAATAAATAAGTTTTGAATTGGAAGGAATGCCTGCATAAAAAACATTATTATTCGAAGAGATAGAATAATTTGCCAGTGAAGAAGAGGTCCTCCGATAAGCGCAAACCAAACCGGCTCCGGAAGGTGTTGAATTATTAATAAAAATATTATTCCTAAGATTTAAATTCACCGCACTTGACGCGTAAATAGCGCTGGAAGCAAAAAAACTTCCGGATGACACAGCATTCAGATTAACGGTATTGTAATACACATTAACTGTATTGCCACCTGCTATATTAATGCCGTTAACACCATTGGAATAAGATGTTACAGGGGTGTTAATATTACCGATAACATTATTAAGTATGTTTGTATTTGCTGCATTGGAAACTGTAATTCCCTCTGCACCACCAAGAATTCCATTTGCAGTAAGGTCGCTGATTTTATTTTTATAAAAGTTTAAAACATTTCCAGTTCCGCCGAGTTGAACACCATGAATTTCAGAATTAGCACCGGAAGTAGTAAGGCTTTGAATAGAATTAGCAAACACAGTAGTAGTATAATTCGGAGAACAGTTCATACCGATCTGGATTCCGTAAACCGGTCCGCCGTAAGATACGGAAGTGATAGTATTAGAGTTTACAGAAGATCCACCCGAACTATTTCCATCCCCGAGAAAATCCAGATAGTAACCATAGAAAAATCCGAGTCCATTGTAATCTATATTAGAAATGTTATTATTTAAGAACTGCTTCTTTGGGAATGGTGAAGTTATTCCATCCGCGCTGTATAATCCATAGAAAGATCCGGTTCCCTGGAGAGTTGCCGTGATATTGGCAAAATTATTTCCCGAAAATATTTGATTCGAACTTGCCGGCGAACTTCCATTGGAATAATAGATATACATCGATCCGGCATTGCCAGTTCGGGTATAACCCGTAACACTATTATTGTTCACCGTCAATATACTCTGCGTTGCTGAGGGATTATTCATCAGATACTGATTGCCGCTGTGTTTAATCGTGATACTGCTCCAGTTGTTTCCAGAAATATCCAGGGTATTGTTGTTATTAGTATTATTGATAAAATAAATATTTCCGGTCCCACTCAATCCATTATATGTGAAGCCAGAGAATGTGTTATTGTTAACCGTAAGAGAACTACTCGTATTTCCTCCAACATTTGAGATACAGAAAAGATCTCCCGAATAATCGGTTGTATTATTTGTGAATACCTGCCCCAGTTGATTATTATTCATAGCAATGGAATTGCTGGCCACTGCTGAGTTATATATCAGGTAAGTATTTCCTGTAGTCGCATTTGAGGAATTGTTAGTCAGATTATTTCCAGACATACTGAGCGGTCCCAACGTGTTTCCTGAACTCCAAACTCCATAAAATACGCCGCTGGTAACCGAAGAGTTATTACAACCTGTAACAGAGTTTGAGTTCATACTTAAACCAGAATTGGATGCATTATTGCGAATCAAAAACACATTGTTAGACACGCCATCAATAAGACTATTCTGAAACAAATTCGAACTCATCGAAATATTTCCCTGACAAATCGCCGAATTGTAAACTCCGTAAAAATCACCTGTTGCATTGAGAGAACTTGTGTAAGAGGCCACACGATTCCCGTTAAGATTCATAGCGCTGGAAACGGAGCCAGTATTGTATACAATATAGGTAACGCCTGATGTGGCTGAAACTGCTGAATTGCTAAAAGTGTTATTACTCAAACTTAGATTTGAGGAAGACGCCAGATTATTAAATACCCCATAATTCGGCGACGATAACGTGTTCTTGATAAGACCATTTATAGTGTTGCCATTCATGCTTACATTTGTAATACCAACCGTTGCGCTGGCCGCATTATTGTATACCAGGTAAGAGGCTGCAGAAGGCATTGATAATGTTGAATTGCTGATAGCATTGCTGTTCAGATTCGCGGCCATAGAACTACTTGCCTGATTAAATATTCCGTAAAAAGTACCTGCGCCGGTAGATGTGAAGCTACCATTTGACACTGTGTTATTATTAAGATTAGCAACTCCTGTCAAAGTCCCAGTATTATAAACCATGTAATTGGTACCCGTAGTAGATCCCAACATTAAGGCATTTAGTGTATTTCCGGACAAACTTATGTTATCTGCACTGCCGGTATTGTAGACTCCGTAAAATGCAGCAGTAGTATTAAGATTACTCGTATAATTATTTACTGAATTATTATCAAGTGAAATTGAATTAATACTGTTTGCCGTATTCTGAACGCCATACCTGGCGCTCGTTGAAGTAGAGATCAAAGCATTGCTAAGACTGTTTCCATTGATGATAATGTTTGTCGGCGACGAACCACCATTAAAGATCCCGTAAAATGGTGCGCTGGTTGCAGTGAATGTAAGCCCTGTACATGAATTATTTTGAATCGTTGTAGACCCTGTGATGATACCCGAATTATTTGTTATATAGGCAGCACCAGTGGTAGAGCCAAGCAAAAGCGAGCTCATGGAATTCCCTGTGATATCAAGATTGCCTGAGCAATTTGAAGGATTATAAATTCCATAAAAAGCCCCGGTTGTATTTGCTGCTGATGAAAAACCACTCACAGCATTCATATTGAAAGTAATTCCGTTAAATCCTACCCCGCTGTTATAAATAAAATACCTGGCATTGGAAGTGGCACTGGT
>JAEUTM010000449.1 GCA_016788025.1 Bacteroidia bacterium | reverse complement strand
TGAAAGACTATGGGTTTTTTGTGCCTGTCGATATGGTCGGTAAGACTGTTGTTCTGGAGGGGAAAGCCTACAACAAAACAACCAGCGTTACCGAATTGAAGCACTATGCCGAGGATGCGAAAAAATCGCAAAAGGAAATAGATGCGATTACAGAGCCAAAAAATGAGATCCGTTTTATGGCGGATGGAATTGTGGTAGTAGAATAGAGCTATGCGGTGTGTCAAAGGGAACCAAGAAGCAAGAATCAAGAGCCAAGAAATAGAGTCAAGGGGAAGTGGATCCAAAAGTGGAGTAGAGGCAAGAGCCTAGAATCAGGAACCAAGAGTCTAGAATCAGGAATAGAGTCAAAGGGATAAGAAGCAAAAGAATATCGTGGTTCTTACTGTATTCTAATGGCTTAATCTCCGGTCGTTTATTAAAAAACACTATGTTTGTGGGCCGAAAAAATGAGCCTGGAAGCGGAAATAAAAAAGACCATCAGGGATATTCCTGACTTTCCAAAACCTGGAATTGTTTTTAAGGACATTACTCCTCTTTTTTACGATCAGAAATTATGTACTGATATTGTGGATGGCTTTATTCAAAAAATGAAAACCAGACCAGACGCAATATTGGGAATTGAAAGCAGGGGTTTTTTATTTGGATTTTTAACAGCAAATAAATTGGGAGTGCCATTCGTTCTTGTGCGCAAGGCCGGAAAGTTGCCATACAAAACGATTAAAGTAGATTATGACCTGGAATATGGGTCGGCAACTATTGAGATGCATGAGGATGCCCTTAAAAGAGGCTGGAATGTGATCATTCACGACGACCTGCTCGCTACGGGTGGGACTGCAGAAGCTGCCGCCAGATTGGTGGAGAAGGCGGGTGCAAAAGTAGCCGGGTTCGATTTTATAGTCGGTTTGGAATTTTTGAATGGAAAAAGTAAATTAGTCAATCATACAAATAACATAACATGTCTAGTACAATATTAGCAAATGAAGTAGGATCCGATAGCAATCGGATGAGTTTCCATCTTAATGAAAACCAGCAGATGATCGCGGATATGATCCGCAAGTTTGGGAAGGAGCACATTTTACCAAAAATGATGGAGTGGGATGAGTCGCAGGAGTTTCCTGTAGAAGTATTTAAAAAGCTGGGGGAACTTGGATTGATGGGGGTTCTTGTACCCACAGAATATGGGGGATCAGGGTTCTCTTATACCGAATATGTAACCGCAATTACAGAATTGGGAAGCATTTGTGGTTCGATTGCTCTGTCTATGGCCGCGCACAATAGTCTTTGTACGGGTCATATTTTGCAATTTGGTAACGAGGAGCAGAAGAAAAAATATTTACCGAAACTGGCTACCGCTGAATGGATCGGCGCCTGGGGATTAACAGAAGCCAATACTGGTAGCGACGCTATGCGTATGCAGTGTGTGGCAAAACAGGACGGAGATTATTGGGTGTTGAATGGTACAAAAAACTGGATCACTCATGGGATTAGCGGAAATGTAGCTGTAGTGCTTGCACGTACCGGTGAATTGCTGGACAGTCACGGAATTACCGCGTTTATCGTGGAACGCACCACCCCTGGTTTTAGGGGTGGAAAAAAAGAGAATAAATTGGGAATGCGTGCCAGCGAAACGGCCGAATTAATTTTTGAAAACTGTCGTATACATAAATCGCAGGTTATTGGTAATGTAGGAGATGGTTTTGTTCAGGCGATGAAAGTGCTTGACGGTGGACGCATTAGCATTGCGGCATTAAGTTTAGGGATTGCAAAAGGAGCGTTGAATGCAAGTATAAAATATGCGAAGGAGCGTCAGCAGTTTGGGCAACCAATTGCGAACTTCCAGGCTATAGCATTTAAACTTGCTGACATGGCGACTGAGTTTGAAGCTGCAGAATTGCTGACCATGCAGGCTGCGGACATGAAAAACAAACATCTAAAAATGACTAAAGAAAGTGCCTTTGCGAAATATTACGCGAGCGAAGTTGCTGTAAAGGTAAGTACAGAAGCAGTTCAGATTTTCGGAGGTTATGGTTACACCAAAGATTTCCCCGTAGAGAAATTTTACCGCGACAGCAAATTGTGTACAATTGGTGAAGGAACCAGTGAGGTTCAGAAACTTGTAATTGCTAGGGAATTGTTGAAATAGAGTCGAGAACCAAGAGCCAAGAAACAAGACCTGGTGCACATAAAGTTTCTTAAAAATAGAGAGCTGCTTCGATGGAGGCGGCTTTTTATTTAATTTTGTGCTGTGAGAAAGTATTCGCTAAAGGCCATTGATCATTTTACACGTTATGTGCTCGGAAATACAGAGAGCTTTAACTGGCTTATGAATAATAATCATCGCGAGTTTATTGCTACGTTAGATGCAGTGAGGGACGACAGTCAGGCTTTTCAATATCTTCTTAAAAACAAACATGTTCAGCTGGCTGCTTTTGTGAACGCAATCTGGGATGACGAAAATGCTCTCCAGTTTTTGTTGAGGATAAAAGCTTTTGAATGGGCTGCATGTGCTAACATTATTAATGGTGATGACTCTGCTGAGGATTTTCTAAAAAAAATAAATAAAGAGAATTATGTCCTTTTGGCGCATGCAATTCAGAGTCGCATACACCAGGATGGCGATTATAATGTAAGCCCTATTGGCGCTCTGAAGAACATGCTCAATATTAAAAAAATATTCAAAAAAGAATGAGGATCATTGACAGCATTCCGCATGAGAGCATGACCATTAGTATTTTTCAGATGAACGACAAGTACCAGGTTAGATTTGAGGCTGGGCCGATGGAGCAGATTTTTAAATTTCATGTTGAAGAAGTGAAAAACCTGGAAGGTCTGAAGGCAATGATCAATAGTGAATTTATAGAAAAGACCAGACAGAGATTTAATGATATGTTTCTGCAGATGCGTGGGTGATATCGGGGCTCACTGTACTTGTTTCAACACAGAGTCGACAGAGGAACAGAGGGCACTGAGTTTATGACGCCGGGAATTCAGAGCTGAAAAAAGACCGGACAAAGGTTTAATGATATGTTTGTGCAGATGCGTGGGTGATATCGGGGCTCACTGTACTTGCTTCAACACAGAGTCGACAGAGGAACAGAGGGCA
>JAEUTM010000418.1 GCA_016788025.1 Bacteroidia bacterium | reverse complement strand
CATTTCTCGAGTGCAGCACTGCAAAGGTGCCATTAAAAAATGTACGACTTGATCTCCAGTTGAAATCTACTTTTTTTAGTATTAGTCCCCTTGGTAAAGACAGTATTTTAATTGAAGGGAGAGGTTATGGTCACGGGCTTGGTATGTGCCAGGAAGGCGCTATGCGCATGGTGAAGATGGGCTATAACTATGAAGACGTTCTTGATTTTTACTACCGTAACATCCAGATGATAGATCTGCATAAGCTGAGCTTTTTTAAGGACGAGTAGATTTTTCTTTCAAGAGAACCGGAGCCAGGATGCAAGAAACAAGAAACAAGTCCCGAAGCTTCGGGACAAGAGTTAAGATGAATTAACCTGTCAGTTCGAGTGATTTTTTGCCTGCATCTTGCAAAAAATTGTATCGAGAATTGATGATTAAGTTCTGTTGTCACTTCTCGATACATCTCTTTCACACAATCTTCAGCCAGACATCGAAGTGACCCTTGCTTGTTGACTGCGAAAAGGCTACTTTTAATAAATGAAATATTATTTTCTTTTCATATTGACTTTTGTATCCGTAATTACGAAAGCTCAGGACGACGAGCCCCGTGTGATCAAAGTCAAAAAGGAATCCAATCTTGCTAAAGTTGTTCTCGATAATACCGAAGGAAAATTAGTAGTGGTTGATCGCTTCGGGAATCCAAAAGAAAACAGGATACTTTCTTACAAACTTTATGTGAAGGGTAAAAAATCAACCGAAGAGTTTCAGGGACATACAAATCGGTTGAACCAGGAAATGATCTCCCACCTGAACAAACAAAGCCAGGCCAGTAAATTATTCTTCACAGAGATCTCCGTGGAGGATGACAACGGACATATCGTTAAACTTCCCGACCTGATAGAAACGTGGTTCCCCGATTGTAAGAATTGTGATCGTAAGTCTTCGAGACAGCGCTGAGGTAGACGCAGATTAGCGCAGACCACACAGATTATTTATTTCTATCATCTATGTAATCTGTGTTAAACATCAAGGGCTACTTCAAAATATTTTCCTGTACCAACTGAAGCAGCTGCTTTTTTTCTCCTTTGTAAACGGCAATAATAAAAGCGTCTTTAAGATTGTCCTTCCGTATTTTCTCGAGAAGTTTTTTTGCTTCGTTATAGGTTGAATAATTTCCCATCGTAAAACGGGTGATCTGGTCGGGGTCGGTATGACGGATTATTTTTGGAAAACCTTTAACATTATTATAATTAAAGTTCTCATAGAATTTATAGGCCGCTACCTGCACCTCAAACACCAACATATCTGTCCGGGCATTCCCATACACCGATTGAAATTGTTTTGGGTCAAAATTGCGGCGGTAGGCTTTAAGCTTTTCCTCAACGGATATTTTCAGTTCCTCCAGTTTTTTGTCGTAGTCTGGCGAGGTAAAATCAGCATACACGTTTAAGGCGCCGCTGCTATCCACTTGCAAGGTGCTCACCGTTAAGACTTGTTGAGGGAATTTCGGGACCTTTACAATGATTTCGTATTCATCGTTTAAAGGAAGCCTGGTATTAAAATTTCCACTGGTGTTATCGGTACTTAAATGCGATGAGAATTTACCAGTTTTTATGGAAGAGTTGATTTCAATTTCCGCTG
>JAEUTM010000401.1 GCA_016788025.1 Bacteroidia bacterium | reverse complement strand
TATCCTTTTTCCCGCGCATAATTAAGTTCGATTTCACCAAGAGAATCTATACCCAGGTTAAAGATTTCTGAAGGCTTCAAAACTTTTCCAAAAGCATGGGCAATAAGGATGAGTAATTTAAACTTCGCGTCAAATCCTCCGGTATCAAGAATTGGATTGCTTTCTGCATAACCTTTTTCCTGCGCTTGTTTTAAGGCTTCCTGGTAAGAAATTTTTTCCTCTTCGGTTTTACTGAGAATATAGTTTGTAGATCCGTTCACGATACCTTCGATGGATTCGAGCAGGTCATTGTCGTAATATTCTTCCAGGTTGCGGATAATGGGAATACTGGCGCAGCAGGCAGCCTCATACAGCAGGGCGGCTCCGTGTTTTTTCTGGAGCTCAAGCAGTTCGTCAAAATGTTCGGCAACGAGTTTTTTATTTGCCGTAACCACCGACTTGCCTTTTTTTAGCGCGCTGCTTACAATTTCAAATGCCGCTTCAGAATCGTCAATCAGTTCTACCACCACGTTTATGTCTTCGTCGTCTAAGATCTCGTTTTTATGGAACGTGAAATGTGATTCTGAAATGGGTCTTTGTTTGTTCTGGTCTTTTACACAGATGCGTTTGATCTGTACGTTTAATGCGGGTGTTTTTTCAAGGACTTGATAGAGGCCATAGCCTACACATCCAAATCCAAAGAGTCCTATGTTTAATTTTTTTCTGGCCATTGATATTAGCTTTTTAGTTTGCAGTTGCAGTTTACAGTTAGGCGGTGAAGGCGTTGCGATGAGCTATCTGAAATTCGTTGAAGCTGTACAGGGCTGTTTTAAGATCGGAGATGAGGTCGCTCACATCTTCCAGTCCTACCGATAAACGAATAAGACTGTCTGTAACGCCGCTTTGGTAACGCTTTTCACGGGGAATAGACTTGTGCGTCATTTCACTCGGGAGACAGATTAAACTTTTAACCCCGCCGAGACTTTCTGCCAGTTTAAAGAACCGGGTATTGCTTACGATCTGTGTTGCAAATTCTTTATCGTCTACCTTAAGATCAAAACTGATCACACCGCCAAAATATTTTAGTTGTTGGGAGGCGATCTTATGATTTTTGTGTGTAGATAAACCCGGATAATAAACGTTTTTTACAATATCCTGTCCTTGTAAAAACTCGGCGATCTTCTGTGCATTTTCAGAATGCTGTTTCACGCGCAGACCCAGGGTTTCTATGCCGCGGATCACCAGCCAGCTGTCGAATGGGGCGAGGATAGCGCCGGAGGCGTTCTGGATAAATTTGATCTTCTCTCCAAGTTCTTTTGTTTTGCTTACAACCAGCCCGGCAATTAAGTCACTGTGACCGGCCAGGTATTTTGTTGCGCTGTGCACCACAAGATCCGCGCCCAGTTCAATGGGTTTTTGTGCCGCAGGGGACGCAAAGGTATTGTCAACGCATAAAAGAATGTTGTTTGCCTGTGCAATGCTGGCAATGGTTTTAACATCGGAGATCTTAAGTGTTGGATTGGTAGGCGTCTCCAGCCAGATGAGTTTTGTTTTGGAGCTCAAAGCTGCAGCAACATTCGCGGCATTGGTGGTATCCACATACTTCACGCTGATCCCGAATTTTTCGTAGATCTGTGTGAAGAGTCTGAAAGCGCCGCCGTAGATATCATCCACGGCAATGATCTCATCGCCGCTTTTTAAGAGTTTCACAACGGCGTCAATGGCAGCGAGTCCGCTGGCAAAGGCATAACCCGAAGAGCCTCCTTCGAGTTTAGCGATGAGGTCTTCCAGCACTTTGCGCGTGGGATTATTGCTGCGTGCATAGTCGTAACCCTTGTTTAGGCCCGGTGCTTCCTGTACGTAAGTGGAGGTTTGATAAATAGGGGTGGAAATGGCGCCGGTAAGTTCGTCAACCGGGATGCTGTGCAGGATTTTAGTTTGTTCGTTCATGTTGTTTTCGAATAAATTGGTTAAACATTGTTCTGTTCAAATCAACTTATCCAAAACATACATGCCGGCGGGGCTTTAAATGAAAAAAGCTCCTCCGAC
>JAEUTM010000378.1 GCA_016788025.1 Bacteroidia bacterium | reverse complement strand
TGGCTAATCTTATTACCCCCGATTTTAAAAAACATCAGATCGCCTTGTTTCACTTCCTCCAATGTTACCTGGTCGCAAGCTAGAAACATCTCCGCTGCAGAACGCGCTATCTTCTTTCCATATACATTTTCATATAACACGTTGGTAAAACAACTGCAGTCAACACCGGATTTCTGACATCCGCCGTACTTGTAAGGAGTGCCGTACCAATCGTCAATAAAAGCATAAAGCTTATTCTCCCGGATCTGTTTTCTGGAAACACCAAGTTTTTGTTCGAGAGCGCTTGCGTTACCCGCTGTCTTCTTAGGCCCTGGACTTGACGCGGGTCTGGAGCTTACTTTTGGCGCCGGCTTTTTAACATCCTTTTCCTTGTGTTTACACGATGTTACCAGGCCGGCAAGAATAACCAGCGCCCAAATACTGCGTAAATACTGAGACTTCATTTCTTTATAAAATTACGCCCGGAATTGCTGCGTGAATAACGAATTAAAAGTCAATTGTATACAATGCCTTGTTAATTTTATTCTGGGGCTAAAAATCCCTAATTTTAAGCTTTTATAAGGATTAATAATGGAAGAAGTATCCTCTAAAGCAACGAATGTGAAGACGAAAATACCAATTGAAACTTTAAAAAAAGCTTACGAGTTAATGTGCACTGCCAAAAACATGACCGAGCTTTTTGAAGCGAACAAAGATGTAACTGCTAAATACGTGCATGCTACAAGCCGCGGCCACGAAGCAGTACAGATTGCTTTAGGCCTGCAATTACTTCCGCAGGATTTTTTAAGCGCTTATTACCGTGATGATAGCATTTTATTAGCAATTGGCATGCAGCCTTTTGAACTTATGCTGCAGTTACTGGCCAAACGAAACGATCCCTTTTCCGGTGGAAGAACGTATTATTCACATCCAAGTTTGCGCCGCGACGATATGCCGAAAATACCACATCAGTCCAGCGCCACGGGGATGCAGGCTATTCCAACCACAGGCATTGCGATGGGACTTCAATATCTCGAAAAAAATGGCATGGCAAAGGACTATGAGGGATTGAATCCCCTGGCTGTCTGTTCTTTAGGTGATGCCAGTTGTACGGAGGGTGAAGTTTCAGAAGCCTTGCAAATGGCTTCGTTAAAACAACTCCCGATCTTGTTTTTTATCCAGGACAACGAATGGGACATCAGCGCACATGCAAAGGAGATCCGTTCACAGGATATGAGCGAATTTGCAAGAGGTTTCAAAGGTCTCGAGACGAAAAGTATAGACGGAACAGATTTTATTCTCTGTTACAATACCATTAAAGACTGTCTCGACATCATTCGTAAAGAGCGCCGTCCGATGATGATCCATGCAAAAGTGCCGCTTCTGAACCATCATACAAGTGGTGTTAGGAAAGAATGGTACAGGGATGACCTGGCAGATGCGGAAAAACGCGATCCTCTCCCACGCCTCAGAAACCAGCTGATTATCGCTGGAACCGATGCAAGTGAAATAAAAAGCATTGAAGAAAATACAAAAAAGAAGGTAGAAAAAGATTATCAAAAAGCCCTTCTGGAAGAGGATCCGCGACCTGAAGATCTTTTCCTACACGAATTTGCTCCAACACCGGTTACCGAGGAAAAAGGCGAACGCGCTCCATGCGGCAAGCAAGCAACCGTTATGGTTGATTCTGCCCTGTTTGCCATACGCGAACTTATGAGTAAACATCCAGAATGCCTGTTATACGGTCAGGATGTCGGAGCCAGGCTTGGTGGTGTATTCCGCGAAGCTGCCACGCTTGCGCAGCAATTCGGGAATCACCGTGTTTTTAATACGCCAATCCAGGAGGCTTTTATTGTTGGTTCGACGGTGGGAATGAGTGCTGCTGGTCTTAAACCGATTGTGGAGGTGCAGTTTGCGGATTATATCTGGCCAGGGCTTAATCAGCTGTTTACCGAAGTGAGTCGCAGTTGTTATTTATCCAATGGTAAGTGGCCCGTGAGCATGATCCTGCGTGTACCCATTGGCGCATACGGCAGCGGTGGTCCATATCATTCAAGCAGCGTGGAAAGTGTGCTTGCGAATATTAAGGGAATTAAGATTGCGTATCCAAGCACAGGCGCCGACCTTAAAGGGCTTATTAAATCCGCATACTATGACCCAAACCCGGTTGTCATTTTAGAGCATAAAGGTTTATACTGGAGTAAGATCAAAGGGACCGAAGATGCTAAAACCATTGAGCCCAACGAGGATTACATAATTCCATTTGGTAAGGCGCGTCTGGTTATTGAAGCCACTGATGAGAACATTCGGGCTGGCAAATCGATGAGTGTTATTACTTATGGAATGGGCGTTTATTGGGCTAAAGCCGCTGCGAAGAACTTTGAAGGTCGTGTAGAAATTCTTGACCTGAGAACCATTTCTCCAATCGATGAGAATGCCATTTTTGAAAGTGCGCGTAAACACGGAAAAATAATGGTGCTTACCGAAGAGCCTGTTTTTAATGGTTTCGCGCAGAGTATCGCAGCGCGTATCAGTGAAAATTGTTTTAAACAACTCGATGCGCCGGTTAAGGTTATTGGCGCTGAGAACATGCCTGCTATTCCTTTAAACTCCACACTGGAAAAAACAATGCTTCCCAATGCGGAAAAAGTTGAAACTGCGATGCTGGAACTTTTGAATTACTAAACTCTTCAAATGAAACTGTTCGCCCTGTTTATCTCTTTGTTCGCTTTGTTTATCAATGGGCCTTGTGATAAAGTTCCTGAGCTTAATCAGCAAATGATAACTTACCTTAAAACAACTATTAATAAAAAGGTTGCGAGAGGCGAATGCTGGGATCTGGCAGCTCAGGGTCTGAATAAAATTGGTGCAAACTGGGATAAGAATTATGGCTTCGGAAGAATTATCGATCCTAAAAAAGAATGCGTTTTCCCTGGCGACATTATCCAGTTTGAAAATGTAGAAATTGAATACCAGGACAAGGGCGCCTTCTATAATGAAAGTATGACCCATCACACAGCTCTTGTGTATGAAGTGAAGAATAAGGAAAGCTTTGTTATAGCCCAGCAAAATACTGGAATGCACGGAAAAAAAGTAAGCCTTGATCCTCTCGAACTAAAAAATGTTCGCAAAGGAACCTATACTTTTTTCAGACCTGTAAAGTA
The DNA here is from genome assembly GCA_016788025.1 of Bacteroidia bacterium. Classification (GTDB taxonomy): domain Bacteria; phylum Bacteroidota; class Bacteroidia; order B-17B0; family Aurantibacillaceae; genus Aurantibacillus. Next base: position 8,049 of record JAEUTM010000378.1, on the reverse strand, counting down.
ATTTTTAGATGTGTAATGATGCCTTTTTGGCAAGGAGCTGATCGTTGGTTTCAACAACGTTTTCGTCCTTAATGCAGCAGTCAACGGGGCATACAGCTGCACACTGAGGTTCATCATGAAAACCAACGCACTCGGTGCATTTATCGCTTACGATATAATAAATATCCATATTTACGGGTGTTTGAGGTGCTTCCGCATCGGCCTCCAGGCCACTGTTGTGCCCCTTAAAAACACCTTTTACTCCTGTTCCGTCGGCATAACGCCACTCAGCGCCACCTTCATATATAGCATTATTAGGACATTCCGGCTCACAGGCCCCACAATTGATACACTCGTCCGTGATTTTAATAGCCATTTTTCTTTGCTTTTTTAAGATAATGAAGCGATCTTTGACAGCCTCATTTTTCCATATATAATCCGCAAATATACGACCAAATTTTATGACTTTAAAACAAAGGATCAAGGGTTTTGCTGAAGTTGGACTGTTTATAAACCGTCATTTTTCGGGTCAGCATCGCCCAGACGAGGCCAGGTTTCATGAAGGGCTGAACAAGGTTATCGAAGTGGCCCACACCTACAACAATTGGTTTGTTCCAAATTTTGTTAACGACGCCATTTCAAACATCGGATCTTACCTCAACGAACAAAGTCTTACGGACTTTGCTCGCCCCGTAAAAGAGTTATCGAATGAAAAAACGGTGGCTGTTATTGCTGCGGGAAATATTCCGATGGTTGGATTCCACGACCTCCTTTGCGTATTGCTGTCTGGCCATAAATGTCTTCTGAAAATGTCTTCCGACGACAATGTACTCTTGCCATTTTTCTTGAAACTCCTCACGCACTACGAACCCCTGTTTGAAAACAAAATTCTTTTTGCAGACGGGAAACTGAGCAACTTTGACGCCGTTATCGCTACTGGGAGCGACAACACCGCGAATCATTTTAAATATTACTTTTCGAAGTATCCGCACATCATCAGGAAAAACAGAACATCAGTGGCTGTTTTAACGGGTAAAGAAACCAAGGAAGAGTTAAGATCCTTAGGGACCGACATTTTTCAGTATTTTGGCCTGGGCTGCAGAAATGTGAGCAAAATTTTAGTTCCTGCGGGCTATTCCTTTAATGCCTTTTTTGAAGCCATTGTAGATTTTGGATGGGTAGTAAATAATAAAAAATACGGGAACAACTACGATTACCATCGCGCTATTTACATGCTGGAATCCATGCAATTCCTCGATAACAATTTTTTAATGGTCCGCGAAAGCTCAGACCTGTACTCGCCGGTGGGAGCTGTTTTTTACCAGTATTATAACAATTCAACCGAAATAAAAGACTATCTCGAATCCCATAAAGATCAAATCCAGTGCGTGGTTGGGAAGGATTACATACCGCTTGGTTATTCACAACGACCTGTTATTAGTGATTTCGCTGATAATGTGAACACTTTGGAATTTTTAGTAACTTTATAACGTTTGTATATGCGGAAACTTTATACTGTAACGCTTATTGGTTTCATTTTTACCTGCCTTAAGGCACAGGTTAGTCCAACCGCAACTATTGCCCAGGTTTCAGGACTCAATTGTACCGGTTCTCCTCTTGTGCTTGCAGCTGTGCCCAGCGACACAAGTGTATCTTTAAGTTATACCTGGAGTATATTTCCCTCAAAAGGTTTATCGTCGTCAACAGATCTTAATTCACCAACAGTTAGCCTTACCTTCAATAGCCCTTCTGCATACAATATCAAGCTGTCTGTGTCCGACGGAACAACAACCACATCTTCCCAGAAAATTATCATTATAACAAATACAGCAAAAGCTTCCTTTAACGCTACATTCAACCAGGTTGGTTATCCAACCGAATTAGTGCTCACAAACTATTCAGGTAATTTTTTAAAAAGCTACTGGAAATTCAATGATCAGCCTGAACCAGACACCTCTTTAAATGTTATACGCGCTTACAACAAGAGCGGATCATATACAGTAACGCTTTTTGCAACAGGAATAAACAATTGTAACGACTCTCTCTCTTATGCATTCCGCATTTCTGACTCATCAAGCGTTGTTTTGCCAAACATTTTTACTCCAAACGGCGACGATGCCAACGACGTTTATCAACCAATCACAAGGGGTATCAAAACACTTAATGCATGGGTGTACAATCGTTATGGAAGCCTGATCGCAAAATGGGATAAAGTAAAAGGCTCCTGGGATGGTCATACTATTTCAGGTGAAGTCTGCTCAGAAGGTGTTTACGTTGTTGTGGTAGAAGCCATAGGTTTCGACGGCATTGAGTATAAACTCAAAAGTACCATTACCCTAGCACGATAAGCCATTCTCCGGGTTAGCAACATATCTTTTAATTATCCAAATCAAACGTATTTTAAAGGCATCCAACGGGTTTCCCTGCAACTCAGTGAGGGAGAAATACTCAGCATTATTGGAAAAAGCGGGAGTGGCAAAACCACCTTACTAAAATGTTTATATGGCCTGGAAGATCTCAAAGAAGGAGAAATTTTTCTTGACGATGAACAGGTACTCGGCCCGGCATTCAACCTCATCCCTGGCCACGAACAAATTAAACTGGTTAGCCAGGATTTTTATGTTTTGGATAATCATACCGTCGAGGAAAATATTTTTGATAAGCTGATTGGTTATACCGACGAATACAAAAAAAAGAGAGCCACTAAACTGTTGCAATTACTGGAACTTACGCGTTTAAAGAACATCCGCGCAAAACATCTCTCCAGCGGCCAGAAACAAAGGGTTGCTATTGCAAGGTCAATAGCAGTAATTCCAAAACTTCTGCTCCTGGACGAGCCATTTAGCAACCTTGATAAATTATTGACCGAAAAGCTATTTGATTTTATACTCAAAGAGGTTAAGCGAGGACAGACTTCTGTTATTCTCATTACCCACCTGGCTGAGGAAGCTCTAAAATATGCCGATCGCATTGCTATCATGGATAATGGTAGGATTATGCAACACGGAGATAAATGGGATATTTATTATAAACCCAAAAACACTCGTTTGGCGGGCCTTTTAGGTGATTTTAATATTCTCGAGAAAAAAGATTTTGAAAAAACATCAAAGTTCAGATTATCTTCAAAATTTTTCCTGCGACCTGATAAGATAAAACTCGCGGAACCAAAATCAAAAGCTGATCTTAAACTCCAGATAGAAAATTGCACCTTTAATGGAAAGTGTTTTGAAATTCTTGGCGAAACGAATAATCGTAACAGCCTATTGATCTATTCCGCAAAAGCTCTCCCTCTGGGTAGCACTCAGTTATTTACGGTGAATGCCTGACTTATGTGGAGGTTTCGAGTCGTTTCCTCCCCTTCTGAACTTTCCCTTTGCCGGACCTTTTTTAAATGCTGCCTTTTTGTTTGCATGAGGATTGTATTCCGGTGCTGGACCAAATTCTTCGGGAACCGGAACCTTTTCAACGTCCCTGCCCATCAAATCCTCAATACGTGAGAATTTTCCCTGGTCACGTTGATTTATAAAGGTAATGGCAACACCTGTTTTTGACGCTCTTGCTGTGCGGCCAATTCTATGAATGTAATCTTCAGGATCAGGAGGTGCATCAAAATTCACCACAAGGCTTATTCCATCAACATCAATGCCACGTGAAAGTATATCTGTACCAATCAGAATTCTGAGTTTCTTGGCCTTAAACTCACGCATAATATCCTCCCTTTCTCCCTGTTCCAGGTCCGAATGAAACGCTTTTAAGGAAGGTTCTGATTTCCTTAGGCTCTTTTCCAACTGCTTTACACTTTCTTTGGTGGAACAAAAGATAATCACAGATTGGTAGTCTTCGTTCTTTAGAATAGTCTTAAGCAGCGGCTCTTTCTGTGAATCATGCACAACATAAGCCTGCTGAACGATTGCCTCTGCCGGTTTGCTGATGGCAATATTAATTTGTTCTGCGTCAGGTTTCGTAATCTTATTGGCCAGCATCCTGATTTTAGGGGGCATGGTTGCTGAGAACATTACTGTTTGTCGCTCTTTAGGGAGATAATTGATAATGGTATTGATGTCATCAAAAAAACCCATATCAAGCATACGATCTGCTTCATCTAACACCAAATGTTGAAGATGCTCGAAATTAATATCACCATTTTGCAGCAGTGCAATAAGGCGACCTGGGGTAGCACAAATAATATCTACACCTTCCCGAAGTGCGTGTTTTTGTTTTTCCCATGTGATTCCGTCGTTTCCTCCATAAATAGCAATAGATCCCACGGAACAAAAATACCCCATTCCGTCTATCTGTTGATCTATCTGCAATACTAATTCGCGGGTTGGGGCTATAATAAGTGCATTCAGGTGACGTTTAGGCGCTCTGATGATGTGATCAATTATGGGTAATAAATAAGCCGCTGTTTTTCCCGTTCCGGTCTGGGCACAGGCAATAAGGTCCTTATGATTGAGAATAACAGGAATTGATTGTTGTTGAATTGGAGTTGGGTTTTTGTAACCCATACTATATAATCCATCCATTAGGGAGGGATCAAACTTAAAATCGTCGAATGTCAAGAATTGATGTGTTGTTAATAAGCCTCTAAGATACGCTTTTGGGATCGGTAAAAAAAATGGATGATGTATATCATTTTCTACAACTCAAAAGAATGAAATGTTATACTTTTAACTTGTCTGTGAAACTCCTACATCAAAAAAGAAAAAGAATTTTTATCCTGCTCTTTATGATAACAGGCCTGGGCAGCTCACATGCACAATTGGATAGCCTGGCTTTAAAACTGGTTGATTCCCTAAAAGCGTTCCTTATAGATGAGCAGATTCCGAAAAAGACTTTCAAGGATAAATTTATGTATCCGCACCGCTGGTATGTAAAACAATTGCTTAAGCCAACAAACTCAGATCTTGATAGCACTTATATACGTTCGTTAAAACACAAACTGACACTTGCATTACCGGTTGCAAAAAAATATTACGGTTTTAATTATACAGATCTTGGCAATTCAAAAATTCTGCGCTTTTCTCCAAACAACTATTATTATGTCGGGTTTAATATCGGTAACATCATCCTAAATTTTGGCTTTTATCCCGGCATACGCTTTGGCGCCAAACCTGGCAGGGGAAATACACGAATGAAGGACCTCCAATTGACCTTGATTGGTCGGAGGGTTATAACGGATGTAAACTACCAGGACTATTCGGGCTTTTATTTATTCAATTACCGCGACTACAGTGCTACCGTGCCGGATATGAATACCATTTTGATTAGACCAGACATCAGTTCGTTTTTCTTTGGCGTTAATACCATGTTTGTGTTTAATTATAAAAAATATTCGTTGCGCGGTTCCTTCTCTTTCACCGATATTCAGAGAAAGAGTGTTGGGTCCTTTATGGCTGGGTTGTATCACTCTTATTTTCTTGGCACCTCCGACTCCTCATTTATTCCACTAGCGCTGCGAAATGAATTTTCCCCGGAACTAAGAACCATTAACAGAATTTCAATTTACACACTGGGTCTCAGCGCTGGTTATGGCTATTCCTTTGTCTACAAAAAAATTATCCTCACCGCAGCTTTTAATATCGGTGCCGGAGCACAAATTAATAATTACGAAACCAATGACAAGGTTGGCCACGCGCTTCCTATCAATGCGTCGCTTCACCTAAATAGCAAAGCGGCAATACGCTACGACAATTATCGTTTTTTTGTTGGACTTATGTCTAACTATAGTAACAACTATGCCCTGAGTCCAAGACTATTTAACACAGAAACCTACACTGCGAGACTGGTACTTTTTTGTGGATACCGTTTTAACATCAAACAAAACGGACGAAAGGTGTTAAGAACCCTGGGCCTTGTGGATTATAACAATCCAGTAAATAAAAAAGGCCCGGCTAAAAAAGCCAGGCCTTCAAAATAAACTTTAGTCCGATTAGAATTTAAATCCTAATGTGATGCGGAAGTTATTTACAGAGTATTTTCTGTCCTGAAGGAAAGTGTAAGCAAAAGAATCTGCTTCTTTACCATCATATACATAACTTCTCAATGTCAGATTACCAAAACGGTAACCAAATCCAATGCTGAAAACACGAAAATGGAATGCAGCACCAACCTCATGTGAACCGCCTGTGAATACAGTATTTTCCCCAACATTTTTTGCTTGGCCGGGACTGTAAATATCTCCGAACTGATCGGTGAAGTTATAGCCCCATTGGTAATAAACGTCAGCTCCCATATCTTCAGTGATAGCGTATCCAAATTGAGGACCCACTCTCAAAGCCGAAATTTGAACTACACGATAAATATCGTTGACATCAACCATTTTTGCATAACTCAAAGACAACCAGGTAACGCGAAGACCAACGCCCATTTTACCATCCTGGATCTTAGCGAAACGGAAATAATTACCGAATTCAAAGTCAAATCCGAGTTTGTATTTTGGATCTCCGGTTGAATAGTATGGATTCAGGAAATAACGTGAAGGGAGATGAATTCCAAAATTAAGGAAAAGACCACCACCCGAAACTTCAGCCTCATCCCATTCTTTTCCTGAGAAAGAACTTTTTGCGAAGCTTTGAGGTTGTTTAGAATCAGCTTTCTGATGAAAGTTTAATCCTGGCTTTGTCTTAAAAAAGTCGCTTTTATTTCCTTCAAGAACAAATTTTGATCCCCCCGCAAATAAACTCATTCCGGTGAGGAGTAATCCCGCAATAATTGTGTGTTTCAAATTCATAACAGTTTTTTTTAGGGTTTTATTTTGTCCGCAATATCCTAATTTTTTTTGACTTCGAACAGTATTTAACAAATGCTTTCGTCTAAAAAAACAAAGCGTTTATAGAATAATCTTCCGCCTGTCATGCGTTAGAAAGCGCTACACAAATCAAACTATTACGCCGAAACAAAAAAAAGGCTGTCCGTTTCAGACAGCCTTCATAAGATTTATGTACTGGATTATTTTGCGTAGCCGGTTGCTCTTACTTCGCGGATAACAGTTACTTTAACCTGCCCGGGATAGGTCATTTCCGTTTGGATACGTTGAGATATTTCAAATGCTAATTGTTCTGCTCTTGCGTCATTTACTTTATCGCTCGACACGATCACACGAACTTCACGACCCGCCTGAATTGCATAGGTTTTTTCAACGCCATCGTAACTCAAAGCCAACGCTTCCAGATCTTTTAAACGTTTCATATACTGCTCGGCAATCTCGCGACGTGCACCAGGACGTGCACCACTGATGGCGTCACACACCTGGATGATCGGAGAATACAGCGTAGTCATTTCAATTTCGTCGTGGTGAGCACCAATAGCATTCAGTACTTCAGGCTTTTCTTTGTATTGCTCCGCCAGTTTCATACCTAAAAGAGCATGAGGCAGCTCTGGCTCAGTATCAGGTACTTTACCAATATCATGCAATAAGCCTGCTCTGCGGGCAATCTTAGGATTCAGTCCCATTTCACTGGCCATGATGCCGCAAAGATTTGCCACTTCACGGCTGTGTTGCAGTAAGTTTTGTCCATAAGACGAACGATATTTCATTCTTCCCACCATACGAATAAGTTCCGGGTGGAGACCGTGGATTCCTAAATCAATGCAGGTTCTTTTCCCTGTTTCAATGATCTCCTCTTCAAGCATTTTTTTGGTCTTTTCAACCACTTCCTCAATCCTGGCAGGATGGATACGCCCATCAGTGACCAGCTGATGCAATGCCAGTCGGCAAATTTCACGACGCACCGAATCGAAACAACTTAGCGTAATTGCATCAGGCGTATCGTCCACGATAATCTCAACACCTGTAGCGGCTTCCAGCGCCCTGATATTTCTTCCCTCGCGCCCAATGATTCGTCCTTTGGTTTCATCCCCCTCAATATGAAACACCGAAATAGAATTCTCTATCGCCGTTTCAGTCGCTACACGTTGAATGGTTTGTAATACAATCTTCTTAGCTTCTTTGTTCGCCGTTAATTTCGCCTCCTCCATAATATCTTTCACATAAACCATCGACTGGGTTTTAGCTTCTGCTTTAATGGATTCTATCAATTGTGCTTTGGCATCATCGGCTTTAAGACC
>JAEUTM010000356.1 GCA_016788025.1 Bacteroidia bacterium | reverse complement strand
TAAAGTGTATGCGTTCCGAATCTAATCGTCATTTGAGCAAAACAAATTTACTTGAAATCTCGACATAATATGCAACTAAATTTTCCTCACCATTTCTTCCTTTAAAGAAATGGTATCCTTCAGAAAGTTCAGCACACTAATTTCCATCCTGGAATTGATATTTTATTATCCATTCGTCACGTAAACTCCACAAACTGGAGTGCAAGCTCCTTCAGCTCAAAATTTCTTTTTCGGGCAAGGTAAGTTTAAACTGTTTTAATTCAACTTCATCTCGATTAACTAAATTTTCATAGTTACCAGTCAACAAGAATTCCACCTTCGCATTATTCTGTGCCTTAAATCTAAAAGACGATTCGTCGTCATGGAAATTGTACCTTTTTTCTGTTTTCGAATCAAAAAGAGTTTCCAATTCGCCCAGTTTGAGGGGCTCTTGTAATGTTCCAGTTAGCCAGATTATTTTTCCAGAATCAATAAGTATTGAAATGTTTTTTATTGAATTATCGTTTGGAATAATGAAATGCTGTCTACCTATTGTCTTTTGTTCTTTGCCAAGAATAGCAATTTTCTCGGATACACTTATGCCAGAGTCAAGAAGTAAATCAATTATGTTTGTAAACGACTGAATTAGTTCGTTAGTTTAAAAGAAAACTCTTTGATGTATTGATCTTTATTATTTCCAACATTTCCGTGAGAGGAAACGCACACCTGTGAAATTCTATTACTCTTTGTTATAAATACAAAAAGGGTGATATCATCTCTGAAATTGTATCCACTAGTGTATTCACCAAACAATAGTTCTAGGTCGATGAGCTTTACGTTTAACTGTTCTGAATAAAAGCTAATTTCCGTAACGAGATTGTCCTTCATTGAGATTGCAATAGATCTTATACTATCGTTAATAGATTCATAAAAATAGACTTCGCTCCTATAACATTTCTTTTGTCTATAAATCGACCATATTTTTCAACTGAAAAGGCACCGTCGTTAATTTCAGTGTATATGGCTTGGAATAAAAATAGTTTATCCATTGGTCAGAATAGAATATTTTATTATATTGACTTTTCTTGTTTGTGCCAATAACCAAAACTTGTATTAACAGAACAAAAGCAATAGATTTAGTCTCTAAAGGCATTAAAGTGGTTACTATTAACATCGTATATAAAAAGGAGCTTTTTACAAGTAGTTCTAATGAACAAGAATTGTATACCAGGCATTTCAAATTAAATGTATTAAAAGAACCTATCGAGTTCACATTTTCGGAGCTTGTACCATTTGAGAGTTTCATTAACACACATTCTGAAGAATTGCTCGTAGAAATATTATCCAATCTAAAAGCTGTAACTAAAGGATTAATTAGTTTTAAGTCTTCAGAGGGATTAAAACTATACTACAAAGAGACAATGCGGTATTTTTTAATCTTGTCAATCGGTGAGTTTCAACCAGGCCTACATAAAATTTACATTGAAGGAATTTTTGAAAAATACATCAGTTAATTACCTCTATAAAGCCACCAGAAATTAAATCATCAATGCTTTCAGGTAATTCAAATTGTATACCATTTCCAACTTGATCGAACCACGGAATCGCTTCACCAGATTTAACATTAGGAATTTGTTTCAGTACTTTATATTTCCTATAAGGTTTATTTAGTGTTGATGCAGGTAATGCCCTGCTTTCAAAAGTTGCACCCAAGGGTGATGCAAAAGTGCCTTTATCTTTAAAAACACCATTTTCGAAATAGCCCCCATATCTATCGAACGTTGTATTTATTTCGAAATTTTTAGTAGAAAACCTAATAAAACCCCTGTTAGGGGGCCAGCCTCCGTTTACATTATTAGTTTTGAAAATCTCTTCCAACTCTTTCCACTTCCCTTGTTTAAAGTAATTCCAAGCGTCACCTCGAATTGTTGAACTTAGTTTTTTTGCTGGATCGAATGTGGCTGCAAAGTCATCTACGTCCAAAAACTTGGTGGGTTCAATAGGGTTGGTCTTCTTCCTAATGTTATCCGCCACATCGTCCACATTCTTACTCAAAGCATCATCAGCATTTTTTACAAATCCCATTGGACTTAACATACTGAAGACCATTACGCCGTCTTTTCCACCTTGATGCCAGGCTACATCTCCTCCCTGCGAATAAGTATCCGTCCAGTTACTAAGAGTACTGCTTGCTGCCTTTTTTATTTTGTCAAGGTTTAAACCCTTTAACCCGTTCCAAATTCTTGTGCGAACCTCCTCTTTTGTGGCAATATCGCAAGCAAGGAAAACAAGTTGGGGTATTTCTTTTATTTCTTCTATGACTCCGTTTCCAACACCACTCAGCATTGGAGGTGTATTGACCCAGTTTTCCGGATATTCTTGCGCAGCGCTGTTATAGTATTTTTCAGTAATTTTTGCCTGTTCTATAAATTCACGGGTTGCGCTAACACCATTTTGTATTTTATCCCAGACCGTACACTGTTTTACATCAATTTTTTTTCCATCCTCAAAAAGTTGACTGCCATTCTGAATGTCCATTAAACTTAGGTCTGCCCGATTTAAAAGATATTCGTTCATGACGGTTTCGAATGCGAGCTCACTTTTGTCTATGGCTGTTTCATTCATCTCATATCCTTGCTTCGCGTGAACATTCGATCCAAAGTTCACTTTGACATCATAGCCGCCGCTGGTTTTCTTAAAAACTATCGCCTGGTCGTTGCTAAGTTGACCGGACTTGAGCTTCCTTACAAGCTCATTGTAATCAGATTGCGAATACGACTTGATAGTTGTTTGCCCGTTGGAGTATTTTGTTACCAAATACCCACCTTCAAATAGGTATGTAGTAGATTTGGCATTAAGATTGGAGAATTTCGAGAGGAGAGCTTGTTTTGCAGCATCATCCTGCTGAGCACAAGATTGAATTTCAAGAGCTATTTTGTCTTTAAAGGTCTGACTCGCGAAAGGATTGGTGCTCGTACAATAATCATTGTAAGTCTGTGTGGCCAGGCAGGTGGTATATTCATCTTCGTTAAGCTGAGTTTTTCGTAGCACTATAAATTGTTCACCTTTCGGGACAATTTTGTTATTTCCAAAACTGTTAGGAGTAAAATTAGAAGGTAGTGCAGTTACTACAGTCGAATTCGAAGAATTGTATGTAGCGATTACACAACTATAAGACACGTCTTTTCTAATGATCCGAATAGGAGCTGAAAATCCATCTCCTTGAATGGCCGCACCGGAGCCGCTTTGTGGATTTGACTGTGAGCAGACTTTGCAAAACGCGCAAGCATTTAAACCTGCTGATTGCAGTGCTGTGATTAGTAGATCTTCTCCAATGACTGGAGCATTTTGTAAAGAAGCATTCTCCAGTGCCTCCTGGTTTTGGAAAAGTAAAGCGTCCAGGTCTTCAAAAATCTCTTTTTGATACGACTTAGTGGGGTTTTGAAATAGTTTATTGTAATTACTTATGGCGTTTATTTGCGCATATTCACCTAAAGCATGTAATTTATAACCGACAGCATCATTGAAGGCATTGCCATTGTGGGTACCATAGACTTCAACAACAATACAATTTTCAATTGCTTGTGGATCAGAGAAAAGGGTGAGTAAAACTTTGGTGAGATCAGTTTTAAATTTTTGAAACGATTCACTTGAGAACTTGACAAACACAGTTGCACCATAATTTGTTTTATAGCTTTCAAGCTTGGAGTTAATGTAATTTAGCTCGGTAAGCTGAGTATTTGTAGTACTTGTGAGCTTATTTGCAAGTTTAATATTTCTGGCTATGGATTTTATCTTGTTATAACTGCTGGCTGACATGAAGCTCATCAAGGACGCGTTTTTTAGTCTTTCAAACTCGAGCCGGTCGTCCCTTAACAGTCTGAAATAAAGGTGCTCAATCTCTTTTTCAGATTGCATACCGTATTCTGCCGGTAAATTCTGAGAGACGCAAATAATGCTCAGGAAGTTTAAAACAAAAACAATATATGCAAGTCTTGTCTTCATCAATTAATAATCTGTTGCTGACTTAAACTATAATGAACCGGGGTTTCAAATCCTAAAGTATATCCTATTACGGTAATGCTTCCGCTCATAGAACCGTGCAGTTCGGATTCCGGCTGGCTTTTGTAGGTTAATGTTCCTGAGAGTGCAATACCTGCGAGCGTCAAGCTACTACTTGCCACAGCTGTTTCGTAATCAATTCCAATGTTCGCAGTTAACCAGGCACTAATGGTTGCCTCATTAATAGCAAAGGATGGATCAAAACTAATATCCGCATAGGCGTGATATCCGAAATTTAAATTTGCAAAGCCACGCACTTTGATATTGCTGAATGTTAACCAAGGGCTTTGCGCCGAAATATTCACGTTCATATCAAGACCGGTTTTAAATCCAGCATTGCTAAACTCCATAAAAGCTGTATTGCTGAGAAAATCCTTACAAAGGATCTTTACCCCAATTGGGTTTTGTTGGGTTCCTACCCAAAACTTCCAGTTGTTTGCTGAACGAATGTCCAGGCCTACATCTCCACCAGCACATATTAATGGTTCCGTGTTTAGCTTCACTGTGAAATTACCAGCTACTTTACTACACTCCGGTGTTTTAAAATATCCCAGGTAACCTTCACCAGTGACAAATCCAGGGGCTTTGTAAACTCCTTCTACCTTCTGGTAATTTAAAACACTAGCGCTTCCAACCAATTGAATTGCAAAACCACCATCATTAAATTCTGCTTCGGCTCCTAAATCAAACAAATATGTTTTGCCCGAACTTGGTTGGTCGCGAAAATTGAAAAGACAGCCTACTCCAAATTTATTGGTGATGTCTGGAAGAACAGTCGTAGGACCTGTTTTTTTCATTTTGCTGTATGCAAATCCTTCAACTCCATACCAAACTACCGGAATTGGATTCAAAGGAATGCTGAAGCCCTTTACGCCAAGTTTAGCAAACCAATAAGTAAAATTCTGAGGTTTCTGAGTTGTTTTTCCATTCAGGAAAAAAGCAGTGATCTCGATGGGATTGTCTTTCTTTGGAACCTTCACGCGCACATACACATCGGCCTGCCAGCTATCTCCGAATACAGGATCGTCTTTAGTGAATTTAAGCGAACCACGTATGTCGCAGGCAGGACTTTGTATATATATGGTTGTTGGATCAAACTTTACAATTTTATCAAATTCACCGTTCTTTAATTTATCTCCAAGATTAGTAAAATCAAATTTTACGGTGCTCAGTGCCGCAGCTACATATGGTCCAGCGTTTGCGCCAACAATTCCGGAAATGTTATTAGCAATAGCACTTGTTACTCCTTTTACCAATAATTCCTGCAATATTTGGTTTGAAATCGCATCCCAGTCTATTCCTGAAATCGCATCGTCAACAAGACTTTCCGCGGTATTCACAAAATTGGCACCGCTCATGTTCATAATTACATCTTTAACTGTATCGGCTATGCCCGCAAAGAGAGTTCCTGAGTTTTGGAGAATGTCGTTAAAGTTGATTTGAGCATTAGCGCCTTCGTTTATCAGTTTCATTCCAGCAGAAGTAACTTCTGTTCTCACAAAAGTTTTTACTTTGGAAGTCACGCCGATCTGTACAAAGTTTGTGATTTTAGAAGTAATATTAGTTTCGAAACTATTTGCAACAGATGTTTTAATTCCTGCAACAATATTGGTTCTAACGGTAGCAAACACTTGTGTTATGGCAGCGTGATATTCTTCGTCAACCTGACCTTTGGCTGCATTTTCCAATCTTAGGAAAATTTTGCTTAAAGAATTATCTATGCGCGTGTTAACCGGGGTAACAATTCTATCATTGATAGAAGTACGCACCTTGCCCATAGCTTTGTCTGAGAGATTTTGAATGGGTTGATTGATTCGAACCACTAATTCATCAAGAACTTTCTGAAGTACGTAGTTCATGAGCTCTTTACCATTCATGGTCTCTGCCTTCATTGCTATATCATTCTTGAGGATAAGGTTTACAATATCCAAAGTAGCCCAGTCTTCTTCGTCAATGTCGGCTACTTCCTGTATAAAAGGTTTCAAACGGTAAATAACATCAATGATCTTGCCCATTTCGGTAATCAAATTGTTTTTGATAAGTGGATCATTTTTGGCGATACTATCTGGCGTTGTCAAGGCGAGAGCCGCTGCAGAAGTTGTTCCTGCCGGCAAGCCGAGTCCGGAAAGAGCATTCGAAAGATCTCCGTTAACGGCTGCACTATATCCATTCGTACTGCTCTGATAAGTCGGCGTGTTAGTAGATGTATTGGTGCTTCCCGACCCTGTATTAATAGCGACGGTTGAAGAAACCGAAACACTACCGGTTAAAAGTGGATTTCTGCAAATGGAATATGCGTTTATTACGGGCGGACCGGTTTCTCCGCTTATCTCTTCGTCCATATTTATTTTTGCACTGGCGCCAAAAGCATAAGCATTTCCATTCCTGCCGCAACCGAGATAATCAACAGTAATATCAAAATTGCTTGCCTTTCCGGTTGCTTGATAGGTAAGAGCTGCTTTTCCGTTCGGCACATCAAAGCCAATGTTTCCGCTGCCCCAAACAGAAAAACGTTGCACGCCTGTGAGATTCAAATTAAAATAGGGCCAGCTCATATCAAGATCCATTTCGAGTCTGTTCTTTCCTTTAAAAACAGCACGCTTAATGGTAATAGGAATTCTTTGTTCTGTTCCGCCACTGGCATTGAAAGTAAAGGTCAGGTTGGCTAAACCATTTATGAGGTAACCTTCATTGAAACCATAGTCAGAAAGTTCAACCAGGTATGAAAATGTATTTACAGTGTCTATTACAGGGATAAGAATTCCCCCTTTAATAAAAGATTTTTCTATTTCGCTTTCTTTAATTCTATTATAGAAAAATCCTTGTTTTGAAACGAAGGTGTTGAATTTTACCGAATCACTCCAAAGGAAAGGAATTGTAGAGGTAAGGAATAAACCACGATTGGTGACGTAAGCTTTATTTGTGTCTTGCGTTGTATTTATAAATTCAAGTTCTTTGGCAAAGGGGAGCGTTATCTGGCCGCTATT
>JAEUTM010000309.1 GCA_016788025.1 Bacteroidia bacterium | reverse complement strand
ATGATCTAAAAAAGGTTTTGTATGATGCAGGGGCCAACGCAGCTGCCATAGGAAGCATGGCTGTATACAGTAAAAAGGGAATGGGCGTTTTGATCAATTTTCCATCAAGAGAATCTGTTATCCAGGAAAGTTAAAATCTGTGTCAGAGCATTGGAATATAGTACAGCGGGGAAATCCGTTTAATTTCAGAAAAATTTTCAGAGACCTGGCGGATTACAGGGATTTGATCTTCCTTTTCTTTAAGCGCGATATTAAATCAAGCTACCAACAGACAATTTTAGGCCCTTTATGGCTTTTAATCCAGCCCGTTTTTACGAGTATTGTATTTACTATTGTTTTTGGAAATATTGCTAAAATTGCGACGCCAGCGAATATTTCACCTTTTGCCTTTTATTTGCTGGGCTTGTCTTTTTGGAATTATTTTGCCGATTGTTTTAATAAAATATCGGGTACATTCGTTACTAATGCGTCAGTATTTGGCAAAGTTTATTTCCCACGCTTAACAGTACCGTTTTCTGTTTTACTCTCAGGAGGTTTTAAGTTCGGCATTCAATTCAGCTTATTTATAACGGTTTATCTCTATGGAATTTTTGCTCAAGGATATACTGCGCAACTTAATTACACGATTTTACTGCTCCCAGTTTACTTGGTTTTGTTGTCATTATTTTCCCTGGGCCTTGGGTTGATCGTATCTTCCTTCACAACTAAGTACAGGGATCTTACAATGCTGATAGGATTTGGAATACAATTGCTGATGTACGCTACACCTATTGCATATCCCTTTTTTACAATTAAGCATACTTCCGTGTTTTACAAGCTTCTTATGTGTAACCCTCTTACAGGTATTATAGAGGGATGCAAATACGCTTTTACATCTGATGGTTTATTTAGTCCCAAACTTATAATTGTAGATGCGGTATGCATAACAATGATAATGGTACTGGGTTTGTATATTTTTTCGAAAGTAGAAAAACGTTTCATGGATACTGTATAATATGGGTGTTGTAATTAGAGCAGAAAACATTTCCAAACAGTATAAACTTGGTGCCGTGGGAATTTCCAGTCTGACTGATGACGTACAACGTCTTATGGCCCGACTAAGAGGAAAAGAAGATCCATTCTTAAAAGTGGGTGAGGAAAACGCGCGTGAGAAAACAGCATCTCAAAACGACTCAAAGTATGTATGGGCACTGAAAGATGTAAACTTCGAAATCGAACAGGGAGAAGTGGTGGGAATTATAGGGAAGAACGGTGCGGGAAAATCTACCTTACTAAAAATCCTATCGCGGGTAACAGAACCAACCATTGGCTCTTTAAAGTACAAAGGAAGATTGGCATCCCTGCTTGAAGTTGGTACCGGCTTTCATCCCGATCTTTCCGGCAGGGATAATGTGTTTTTAAACGGAGCCATCCTGGGCATGAAAAGACATGAAATTGCCAGAAAATTTGATGAGATTGTTGAGTTTAGTGGCGTAGCCAGGTATATTGATACGCCTGTTAAACGTTATAGCAGTGGAATGTATGTGCGTCTTGCTTTCGCGGTAGCGGCGCATCTTGAACCGGACATATTGGTGATAGATGAAGTTCTTGCTGTTGGTGATCAGGAATTTCAGGATAAGTGCCTTGGAAAGATGAAAGATGTAGCGGGACAGGGTCGCACGGTTTTGTTTGTGAGTCATAATATTCTTGCTGTGAAAGCCATCTGCAAGAGAGGTATTTTAATGAGACATGGAGCACTTGTTTCTGATGGAAAAATAGATGATGTTATTTCCGATTACGTAAGGACGGAAGAATTTAATGCAGGCGAGGAGCTTGATCCGGAAAAGGCATTAATTAATACAGGGGAAGGCCATATAAAAAAAATATACCTTGTTACCGAAAAGCAATCGGGGCATGATCTGTTTTACAGGGAGCGCATACGGATTGAATTGGAATTTGAGCTGTATACAGGTATAGAGGATTTTATCAGCGATGTTCGGATTCTATCCAAAGAGGGTGCTATTGTTGGCTATGCAATGCCAAAATTTGACATGGTGGAACAGCAAAATTTACCGGCAGGAAAATACACGCAAATCATAGAGATTGACAATAACCTTCAGCCAGATGTGTATTTCCTGAGCCTTGGTATTCATTACGGAAGGGGAGCAACTATACATTATTTCGAAAAGGTAATGCAGATTCGCATACTCTCGGTTGGCATCAATCATATCGATTACCCGGTGAGTTGGTACGAAGGAAATTTCAGACCTGCTGCTAAATGGAGCATAGAACAACGAAAGTAGAATGACCTGTTATATACTGGGAGAAAACAGCTTCGTTGGAAAGACCTTGTTTGAATACATGAAAGACAAGACCCACTGCTATCTTGTTGCCAGGAAAACGATCGATCTTCTTAATCCTGCGACATTTTCCAACATCGATTTTTCGAACAGTGTGATCATCGATTGTATCAACGTGAACAATGGCAATAAGGAAGAGATCGTGAGAACAAATGTAAGCGGCTTCACGAACCTAATTAATTACCTGAAACAAAAGGCTGTAAACCTTAAATACGTTTACATGTCCACGATTTCGGTGACAGATGAGACGGCGGTTAAAGGCAGCGCTTATGTAAATTCGAAAAAGACGGCAGAGGATACACTTATGGCTTCTGGTCTTGATTACCAGATCATGCGGCTGTCGTATCCGATTGGAAAAGGCGAAAATAAAAGCCGTCTGTTCCCGCGCCTGATCTCCCAATTAAAGAACAATGAGCCTGTTACGGTGAACGATATCCTTATTAACCCCAATGCTGTAGAAGATGTTGTAAAAGATATTTATCATCAGCTCCAGGGGCCGAAGATCACGTTCATTTCCAGCAATAATTATTTTTCCCTTGCCGGTCTTGTCCTTTTTCTGAAAGAGAATTTAAGATCGGAAAGTAGTATTACAGTGAATGAGGCGAAGGAACAGTATCTTCCGAAATCCGAAACTCCCTTTGAAGAATCGCAAACTATTAAACAACGCCTGCTTCAGATGATATGAGCGATAAACTCTTTTTCGTGGTGCAAGGGTTCTTAAAATATAATGCCTTCAGCTTCGGTGTGAAGCTGAGAAGAGTGTTTTACAGACCATTCTTTAAATCCTTCGGTAGAAACATCCAGATCCAGGATGGCGTTACGATCAAGTATCCTTCAGAAATAGAGCTGGGAGACAACATTAAGATTGGCCAGCAGAGTTTTTTTGTAGGTAAGGGTGGCCTGAAGATCGGGAGCAATACTATGATAGGGGCAGGGACCAAGATCATTACATCTAGCCATAATTTTGAAAGCATTAACCAGCCGATGACACAGCAGGGACTTTCATTTGAAAGCATCGTTATAGAAGAGGATGTGTGGTTTGGCTTTGATGTAAAAGTTTTCGGAGGCTCAGTGATCCGTAAGGGATGTATTTTGGGTACAAACAGTCTTGTAAATAAAAAGGAGTTTGCTTCTTACAGTATTATCGGAGGCACGCCCGCTAAACTTATCAGGATGAGGACAGATGAAAAAAATTAAACTCTTCCTTTATATTTCCCTAGCGCTTAATATCGGCTTCGCAATTTTTTTGGCCGGGAAGTGGATCAGGAGCCGTACAGCGGAACGTGTTATTTTTAAGAAAGCGGATAACTGGGATGCTTTTGCAAAAGCACGTGCTGATGTTTATAAAAGCTTGCCCGCTCGCAGGGGTAATATTGCATTCGTTGGTACCAGTCTTACCGAAGGATTTCCCCTGACTGAACTTTTTCCAGATTATATCATAGACAATAGGGGGATCGGTGGAAACGAAACCTCTCATATGCTGAGCAGAATTTCCGACGTGGCAAAGACACATCCCTTAAAGCTGTTCCTCGAGGCTGGGATCAACGATGTTAAGAATGGACTTTCAGTCGATTCGATCATGCGAAATTATAAACACATAGTTGGTATTATGAAGAAACAATCTCCCGAAACTCAGATCTATTTGCAATCGATCATGCCGACCTCGCACAGTTATCTGAGCCTCAATAATACGGTACGCGAGTGCAACGCTCAGATCGAAGAGTTCTCCAGAGAAAATAAATACGTGTACATTCATCTTTACGAATATTTTAGTACCGACAATATCCTTACAGACTCGCTCACTTACGACGGACTTCATCTTAACGCTAAAGGCTACAAGCTCTGGAGCGAACTTATAGCAAAAGAATTGTAACACAAGAATAAATAACCAATCATGATAGAAAACAAAAAAATCTTTATCACAGGTGGAGCAGGCTTCATCGCGAATACCATAATCTCCAGACTAGTGGATAAAAATTCAATCATCGTATATGATAACTTTCACAGGGACACACTGAGTTCTTCACCCTATGCTAACCACAAAAATATTAAGGTGGTAAAGGGAGATGTGCTGGATCAGGATGCTATGACAGCGGCTATGAAAGGCACTGATCTTGTGATTCACGCAGCCGGTATTGCCGGTATTGATACGGTGATCAAGGATCCTGTAAAAACAATGCGTGTGAACATGATAGGTACAGCCAACGCTCTGGAAGCTGCCCGCATAAATAATATTACTGATCGCTTTATCGATTTTTCGACCTCAGAGATTTTCGGATCTTATGCTTTTAAATCTACCGAAGGTGATAATACAGTAGCAGGCAGTGCCGGAGAGGCGCGCTGGACTTATGCTGTAAGTAAATTGGCCGGAGAGCATTTAGCACATTCTTATTATAAGGTTTACAACTTACCAGCTGTAACCGTTCGGCCGTTTAACGTATACGGTCCGGGACAAACCGGAGAAGGCGCCATCCAGGTGTTTATTAAAAAGGCACTGCGCAATGAAGATATTTCGATTAACGGAGATGGCAACCAAATACGTGCCTGGTGCTATGTAGATGATTTTGTAGATTGTATCATGCTAGCTCTTGAAAGTCCAGCGGCTATTGGACAGAGTTTTAATATCGGAAACGCCCGAGCGATTACTACCATATTGGGATTGGCTGAAGCCGTTTGCAGAGTTCTTAAGTCAGAATCGAAAATTATTTTCAGAGATCCGCTTTCAGCTGATGTGGAACTTCGTATTCCAAGTGTAGAGAAAGCAAAAGAGCTTTTAGGCTTTAAAGCTAAAGTTGATTTAGAAGAAGGTGTTATAAAAACCGCTGATTGGTTCGTTAAAAATAAACTCATTTAATGTCTGAGTTTCCGAAAGGAATTTTTATTGGAATGCAGGACCTCTGTTCTACCATAGACGAGATGCGAATGGTATTTGAAAGAAGGGGAGCTAAAGTTTTTACTGCCGTTCATGAACAAAATAAATTGTTTGATCAATCAAAAGTCGATTATAACATCAGAGAACAATCGAAGAAATATTATTCATCCCTGGCATTTAAACTCAAACATAGAATTTTCGGAGAGAACGGGGAACTCAGAGTGAGACGGAAGCTTTTGAGAAAAGCAATTAAAAGTAATGATGTTTTCATTATGTACCATCCGTCCATTTACAGCGACTACAGTGATCTGGCTCAAATCAAAGCAGCCGGCAAAAAGCTTATCTGTCTTGTGTTTGGAGACGATGTACGATGGTACAACGCTATGAGGCAATGGCATGAAAAGAGAAATATCCCTCCAATGGAATATGAAGAAGGGTATGTTGATACTCTTTCAGTCGATAAATGGGTGGGTTATCTTAGGCAAGTTGAGAGATACGCAGACGTTATTGTGATGCATCCGGATACGGCCCATATGGCACTGAGACCATATATGCATTACTACATGCAGTTGGATACAAGCAAATTCATGCCTGGTAGAGGCCAAAGAAAAGAGAGACCGGTGGTATCACATGCTCCAAGCAATAATAAAGTTAAAGGAACACGATATGTTCTTGAAGCAGTAAAGGAGCTAAAAGAAGAGGGATTTGATTTCGAATTCAGGCTGATGGAAAAGGTGCCTTATGATAAGGTATACGATTTTTATAAAGATGTTGACATTATGATTGTGCAGTTATTGGCACATGGTGGTGGTAAGCAAAGCTATGAATTGTTAAGTTGCGGAAAGGTGGTCATCTCTCGCATGCAGTACGAAGATTATCTTCCTCATATCAAAGAAGAATGTCCTATAATTGATGCGGACACCAGAAATATTAAAGAAGTACTCGGAAATGCCATTTTGGACTATTCAAAACGGGTTGAGTTAGCTGGCAAGGGGAGAGATTATGTGTTAAAGTATCATGATGTGAATACATTTTGCAACAGAATTATGAACGCTTTGAGTGATACTGACCATTCACCGGATTACAAACCATCTTTTTTCCGGGAGGAATATATTCCTGCGGAGAATGAAGTTGACGATTTGAATAAATGGAATCGGTTTGTGAGTGATTGCAGCTGGTACAAAAAATATGTAAAGCCCGGCGAAAGATCCGGTCTGAAATTTTAAGATGTGTGGAATAGCAGGAATATGGCGCTTTGCTGAAAAGGTCAGTTTTGAAGAAATCAAGGCCATTACTGATGAAATGTATCATCGTGGTCCTGATGGAGCTGGATATGAGGTGTTCGAAAGAGATAATCTGGGCTTAGGTCATCGTAGACTTTCTATTCTTGACCTT
>JAEUTM010000260.1 GCA_016788025.1 Bacteroidia bacterium | reverse complement strand
TAGTGCCGCTGAACATTTTATCCGAGTGAATGATCTCTCCAATTTCGCTTAGGCAGGTTTTTCCGTAACAATTGGTAATGTTAAGTTTGTTTTTCTCTACAACATACTGAACATCGTAACGATCGAGTACATCGAAAGAGTCGAGTTTCTCCATTTCTATGCGTACCATGTCGCCCAGTATTGCCGGTTCTGTGTTTATTGCTTTGGCATCTATGTTCAGTACGGTAATACTTGTTTTTTTGTTTTGCGCAGTCAATGAAAAGCATGTGATGGCAAAACAGGCAACTGTTATTTTTTTGATTGTTGTTTTCATGATTTGTTTGTGTTAAAATGTATAACCCACGGATGACTGGTAAACAAAGGGACTGATGAGCCCAAACTCGTGTTGCCAGAAAAATCCTCTAAAGATTCTGATTTTCATCCCATATAAGAACTGAACGGTTGGTCGAGTTTTTACCGGTTCAACCGCAGTCCAAAATGAAGCACCGGCTGTGCATCCAATATAGGTGACAAAAACTTTTTCGGGATCGTTCAGTAAATAATAGTAACGCAGGCTAATATTCTGTCTTACTTTTCCAGGCGTTAGTTTCGCTTCGAAAAAATTTGATTCTTCACTGTAAACGTCCTGTATATAACTTACACCAAGATTCTGTTTTCTATTTAAATGAAAATCTACCTGGAAATTAAAAGGCGGAATATCCACTCCTTTGTGTTGCCATATATCAAGGTGCGAGCCAGCGGAAATGGAAATCTTCAGATAAGGATCTTTTTCCGGCATTTCCTGAGCTGAACAAAGGCAACAAAGAAAAATCAATATATATATGATCAGTTTATGATGCATCCGGAAATTTAATATCCAAATCCTATTTTTACCTGGTAAACAAAGCTTGGCCTGATCAGGAATCCCTCGTCAAATGCTTTCTGACCGTATTCTCCCTGACTTTCTGACCATACAGTGCCCAGCGGTGACTTGCCTGCAGATTCGCTATATATAAATTGGGCTCCTATTCCAACTGCATAATCAATATTTACGCCTGAGGCTTTTATGCAATTGTATCCGAATTTCAAATGCAAAGCTGCAGCACGGCGGGTAACAACGTAGGAATTATTCACCATTATTCTCGGTTTATTCGGTCCGTAAGCATCATAAACAAAAGACTGCGGTCTTAAAGTTTGGGTAGACTGGAAGAAGGAATGTGTTGATAGATAGAATCCTGTGTTTTCAAGCTTTTGGGAATGAAACTGTAAAATATGCGGCCAGAACAGGAGCATGGCTGGTTGAACAACTTTATGTTTGCGCAGGTAGTGTTTTCCTTCCATTTGTATTTTGTAACCTGTTGTTTTGATAGCCAGGATACTGATTATGCCACTGGATTCTCCATAAGAAGTAATGTAGCCAGCGTTTATGTAGACAGAGTTATTTTTCCCGAGATAGATCTCGGATCCCAGGTTAAGGTTTCCGGTGTGTAAAAGCAGGGTCGGGAAATATTCGAAAACAGACGTGTTGAAAACAAATTTTTTTACAGGTAATGTATCTTTAACAGCAAGGCTATCAGTTCCACCTAGAATCGTAGTGGAATAAATCAAGAGAAAAAAGATTATCGTTTTATTGGCCCGCATTTATTTCTATCTCAAAGCTAATTTCAGACCAGGCTCTTCTATAATTGATCTTTCATTAGCTATTTATTAGTGTTAGAATTTTTGCCAAACAGAATCCAATTTCAGTTTCGAAGCAGTATTTTTTTTGAAATTCAATAAGTATTCGCTCTTGTTTTGCGTTTTTTGCAAATATTCCTAGATTTAAAAATTGAATTTTAGACGTTAAAATCAGCCTTATGCAACAATTAATAGAATGTGTACCCAATTTTAGTGAGGGTGTTAATATGGATGTGATCAACCAGATTACAGCTGAAGTTGAAAAAGTAGAAGGAGTGAAATTACTCAATGTAGATCCTGGTAAGGCTACGAACAGGACAGTGGTAACTTTTGTGGGTGCTCCGGAGCCTGTTATAGAAGCTGCATTCAGGGCAATTAAAAAAGCCGGAGAGTTAATTGACATGAGTACTCATAAAGGCGAGCATCCGCGTATGGGTGCAACCGATGTGTGCCCTTTGATTCCAATCAGTAATATTTCCATGGCAGATACCGCGAAATACGCGCAGAAACTGGCCAAAAGAGTGGGAGAGGAACTGAAGATCCCGGTTTATTTGTACGAGGAAGCACAGGCCGATAAAAAACGTAGCAATCTTTCTGTCATTCGTAATGGTGAATACGAAGGTTTTTTCAAGAAAATAAAACTGCCGGAGTGGAAACCAGATTTTGGTCCGGCTGAGTTTGATGCGAAGCGCGGTGCAACCGTTATAGGTGCTCGCGACTTTTTAGTGGCGTATAATGTCAATTTAAACACAACTTCTACGCGTCGT
Organism: Bacteroidia bacterium; assembly: GCA_016788025.1. Lineage (GTDB taxonomy): Bacteria > Bacteroidota > Bacteroidia > B-17B0 > Aurantibacillaceae > Aurantibacillus. The sequence goes on along the minus strand of JAEUTM010000260.1, from coordinate 301 downwards.
GCCAACTCTGTGGCATTCGATGTTCGTGAAGCAGGACGTGTGATACGTGAAGGAAATCCGATTACCGGAAAAATAGTCATGGGCCCGGATGGTAAGCCAAAGTTTACGCCAGGAACTTTAAAATCGGTTAAGGCAATTGGTTGGTATATCGAGGAATATGGGATCGCGCAGATTTCCATGAATCTTACGAATATTAACATTACCCCGGTTCATGTGGCTTTTGACGAAGTTTGTAAAAAAGCAACCGAACGTGGTATGCGCGTAACAGGCTCCGAACTGGTTGGACTTATCCCACTAAAAG
>JAEUTM010000236.1 GCA_016788025.1 Bacteroidia bacterium | reverse complement strand
GTAAGTGGTAATGATACGACTCTGATGTCGGAGAGCGCTAAACGCGGACTCAATATATTTAATACAAAGGGAAAGTGTTTCGATTGTCATTTTGGTGTTGATTTTACGGGCAGCGACCGATTCAAAAACATAGGCTTGTACAATGGGAAAGATTTGAACGATAGGGGCCGGTTTGATATTACTGGAAACGAAAAAGACCTTGGAGCCTTTAAAACGCCGGGCCTAAGAAACATTGCACAAACTGCGCCTTACATGCATAACGGTATGTTCAAAAGCCTGGAAGAAGTGATAGACTATTATAACGAGCCTGATAAATTCGTAAGCAATTCTATCAATCGCGATACGTTACTGAGCAAACCCTTAGGTTTGAGCAAGGAGGAGAAAAAAGATCTGAAAAATTTCCTATTGAGTTTAAGCGACGAACGTTTTGCAAAAAAATAATCAAAACACTTTATATAAAATTGGTTTGCTTGGACTCGCATCGTTTTCAAACGAAGCAATTTGCAAATTCAAAAGATAGGTCCCATCAAAAATTTCGTTCGGAACGTAGATCATTTCCGTGATCGTTTTATGCAGTTGCGCATCTGCCGGGTAGTTCCAAAAAGCGTGGTGTGCCTCGAGTTTGCCACCATCTTGTTCCCTGTCAACGCTCGGCATATCCAACAACAGATGTTGCACTCCCAGTTCGTTAAGGTACTCAATAGCGTCTTTCTGAATATAAGGGGGGTTGGTATTGCTATAGTTGGTGTGAAGTTTAGCAGTGCTATTACCGAGCGTACGAATTACAATTGCTTCAAATTTGTCGCTGTCCTTTAATATAGTCTCGAGTTGTTTGCGTGTAATTACAAAATCACCATTTTCCAGAGCATCCGGCAAAACACTTATCAGTTCTGCAATAAACATAAAACGATTAAGTGTTTTGTTAATAGTGAAGAATTCTTTACTTATATGACCTACACATTCTGTGTGTGTGCCATTTCCATGTGGATTGAATGTAACGTTCCTGAAATTGACGGAACCGCCCTTGTTAACATCGCCAACCCACTCCCCCATCACTACTGGCTCAAGTTTCATGGGTTTAACATACCATGCGCTGGCACAATCCTGTCCGGCATACAATGGCATAGAGATATCTATAGGCTTAAAAAAATCTACCTTATATTCTTTTCCAGAATGAAAAACAGTTGCAATCATGTTTGGCGATTTTGTTTATACGGCCACCGGCGCCTTAATGTGGGGATGCGGATCGTAGTTCTGAAGTTCAAAATCCTCAAACTTAAAATCGAAGATGGAATTCACGGAAGCATTGATCTTCATGGTTGGCAACGGTCTGAAATCCCTGCTCAGCTGAAGCTTAGCCTGCTCGATGTGGTTTGAATAAATATGGGCGTCTCCAAGTGTATGTAGAAATTCACCTGGCTTTAGTCCACATACCTGCGCCACCATCATTGTAAGCAATGCATAAGATGCTATGTTAAAGGGCACTCCCAAAAAAATATCTGCACTTCTTTGATACAACTGGCAACTTAACTTCCCATCGGCAACATAAAACTGAAAAAATGCATGGCAGGGCGGAAGCTTCATGTTTCCTATGTCTGCAACATTCCAGGCGCTCACAATCATTCGCCTTGAATCAGGATTTTTTTTGATCATGTCAATTACCTGGGTAATCTGGTCGATATGCCCGCCATTTGGCAGAGGCCAGTTACGCCATTGGTAGCCGTACACAGGGCCTAAATTTCCATTCGTATCCGCCCACTCGTCCCAGATGCTCACGCCATTGTCTTTAAGGTATTTGATATTGGTATCCCCTTTTAAAAACCAGAGCAGTTCGTGGATAATACTTTTGGTGTGTAATTTTTTAGTAGTGAGAAGCGGGAAACCTTCAGCCAGATCGAATCGCATCTGGTATCCAAAAACACTAATCGTCCCTGTTCCTGTTCTGTCGGTTTTTACATGGCCATGTTCCAGCACATGTTTCATTAGATCGTGGTATTGTTTCATTATGCGTTCTCCTGCAAATTATCTATAAAAGTAAAAATCCCCTTATGCTCGCACAAGGGGATTTTTTAAAAGTTATAAGGATTTGTTATTTCAACAATGTAACATGACCAATAAACTCTTTTCGCCCTTCCCCATTCATACCAACCACTTTGATTTTATAAGTATAGGTTGCGTCTTTTGAAAACTGGCCACCTACCTTGCCATCCCATGGTTCGTCGATGTTTTTTGTTGAAAATACGATCTTACCGGCTCTGTCGAATATATCCATGCTAAATCCTTCTGGTTTCATGCCTATTCCCTTTGCCAAAAACACATCGTTAATCCCGTCATCATTAGGAGTAAACACATTCGGAACAAAAATCTGTAATCCATCCATAACCTCGATAAACACTCCTACCGTATCAGTACATCCTGCATCTGTGGTGCTAACCAGCATAACCGGATATTTGCCAAGTTTAGGATACTGTCTTACGGGACTTAATAAGGTTGTCGTGTCAGGGTTAGGCAACACTATTGTATCATTTGGAATAACGCCACCGGAGAGCTCCCAGTGATACTGTTTTATATTATCATATTTCCAACTTGGAACAAATGTTATTTCATCAAAAGTAGTAGGTCTTTCCGGTATCCATCTTACTGATGCTCCTGGTTTAGCGAATGCTTCAATTGGAATTGGATAATCGTAAACGCCATGACAATACGTCTTTTTATCAACAGTATATACTTTTACATTGTATTTACCAGGATTATACCAGGTTTCAATGGCATTTATACCCTGCACCACACCTTCATCTCCTTTTCCAAAATCATAGGTTACAAGAGCGCTGTCGGCGTTAAGGCCGGATTCGAACTTTATGGTTAAAGGGACACAACCGCTTTCTTTCGCAAGATTAAACGTTGGTTTCGGAGCCTGATTTACATTGATGGACACAGGCTGAGATAAGGCGCGTTTCGGGCAGGCGATATCATGAACCACTACATTGTAGATTACCGAACCATACGGAACCGCCATACGTTTAGGACCATTGATACCATCAAGGTAAAGTGGTGGGGTCCATTGGTAGGCATAGTTGTCGCTGCCACCGTAAACACCTGCTTCCAGGAATATTGTATCTCCTGCGCAGATGGTCCGGTTTGCCGGAACCAGGCTGAACTCGATTGGTGCAACAACGGTTACCTGTGTGCTGTTTGTTGTTTTACATCCCCCGGAGGAAATGCTCAGCGTATACGTTCCACCATTGTTCGTCTGAATATTCTGGAAAATAAGATCCTTACTGTTAGAAACATATCCCGTTGAACTTGTCCAGGTATAACCCGTTGCTCCCACAGGTCCTATAACAGTTAAAGGTTCATCAAAACAGACCTGGTGCCATGGCGCAAGACTAAAGGTCATGGGTGTGTTAACCGTTAAACTTACAGTAGTTGATTGAGGACAGGAAAGATTTCCACCCCCAAAATAGGCGGTTACCGTATACACCCCACTTGCAGCAGCAGTTGGATAGAAAACCGTTACATTTCCGCCTGGCGTGGAAAAATTATTGGGACCTACCCAGTAGTACGAATTAGCGCTTGGTGCATAAGCCTGCAGGAACGCATTATCCGGAGAGCAAACAGGTGCCGGCGGTATAACACTAACTGGATTTACAGGAACCACATTTAACTGGGCTGAAGCCGTTGTTGAGCACATATTGTTGTTGCCAAAAAAGGCCTGAACATAATAGATTCCGGAATGTGTAGGTAGTAATGGTGGAAATGGAAATGTTGGTCCGGGGTACGATCCGGAAATAGCCGGTCCGGTCCATTCAAAGTTTATGGCG
>JAEUTM010000146.1 GCA_016788025.1 Bacteroidia bacterium | reverse complement strand
CAGCAGAGAAAACCTTGAAAATCAAGAAGAAAGAAGTTTTAGAGAAATCAAATTTTTATTCGATCTGAGAAAAAATTCTCAAAATGAGAATCAGGGAAAAACGACAATTGTAATTTGTAAAAATATGTTAATGGAATTTCCTTATTTACAACGAAGGGTCACAGAACAAACACAGATTTATTTAGCTTCTTCATCGTTCTCTTTTTTGAGAAGACGATAGAGCGTGGACAGTCCAACATCAAGCTTTTGAGCCACGAGCTTCATGTTGTCATCATATTTTTTCAGATAGTTTTTGATGATAAGCATCTCGTAATCTTTAAGAGTCATTTCGTTTGCCAGGAGATCAACAGAGTTGTTTTCTGAAGACAAGGAAATATTGTCGGCTTCAATTACATCGTTGCTGCTCATTACGCAGGCCAACTCTACAACCGATTTTAACTCCCGCACGTTGCCGGGAAAATGATAAGAAAGTAGTTTTTTTCTTGCCTCTTCTGTTAGCGACTTTGAAGTCAGTTTATTTTCTTTACAGAATTGATTGATGAAATATTTAGCGAGTAAGAGAATATCTTTTCCTCTTTCCCTTAACGGTGGTAGTTCGATGATCAATCCGAATAATCTGAAATAAAGATCTTCGCGGAATCTTCCTTTGGCAACTTCCTCCTTCAGATTCTTGTGTGTGGCCACAATAATTCTGCAATCTGTTTTGACTTTGCCGTTGCTTCCAATGCGTGTAATCTCCTTTTCCTGTAGGGCGCGAAGCAATTTTGCCTGGAAGCTAAGTTCCATTTCACCGATCTCATCAAGAAACAGCGTTCCACCGTCAGCTTCTTCAAATTTTCCAATGCGCCTGGCTACTGCGCCAGTAAATGCTCCTTTTTCATGTCCAAACAGTTCACTCTCTATAAGTTCACCCGGAATAGCGGCTACATTTACCGCAACAAATGCTTTGTTTTTTCGGTTCGAATTGTAATGAATTGCCTTGGCAACAACTTCCTTACCAGTTCCGGTTTCTCCTGTTACCGTAACGGTAATGTTGATGTCAAGCGCTTTTTTAATAAGTTCCTGCACTTTTTGCATCGCTTCTCCGTTTCCTACAATGCCGCTAAAATCATATTTGCGCTGTACTTCTCTTTCAAGATCTTCAATCCGGTTTTTTAAACTTGAGTTTTTTCGGATGTTTTGAATGGTTGTCAAGAGACGATCGCGAATGTTCTTTTCCTTGACAATATAATCGTAGGCACCCAACTTTATGAGTTTTACAGCCGTTTCAATATCTTCCTGTTCTGAAATTACAATAACCTCAGTGTTGGGGCTACGTGCAAGGATCTCTCCAAGAACTTTTTCCCCATCACTGTCAGGAAGGCGATAGTCTAATGTAATGACATCAGGTTTTTCGGAAAGACATTGAAATAGTTTTTCGGCTGAGGAAAAACTCTTTACCAGGTACTCAGGATTGAGAGAAATGCTGTGAACGAGTAGTTTATTATACCATTCGTCATCTTCAAGTACAAAAATTGTAAATCCCTTTTCCGACATAAGCACGTTACTAAAATCACAAATATAACTGCAATTCAATGTCGATGGCCTCGATCTCTTCTTTCAATATTACTAACTTCGATTTTACTTCACGAATGTCAATCCTGGTCTTCCTTAATTCTTCAAAAAAACGTAAATATTTATATAATCTATCCGCATCAAAATGTTTGCAGGGCGCCATCATTTTATGAGCTGTGTCCGCAACTTTATTCCATTCCTCGTCACCAATGTGTATTTCTATTTCTTCAAGTCCTGTGTTTATGGACCGGTGAAAAAGAAAAATCATTTCTTTCTCAAAATTCTTGTCTCCGTTTGAAATATGAGCGAGGGCTTCCAGATTAATACGTTTCTGTTTTATTTCTGGTTCCGAATTCAAGCCTTCTGGAGTTAAAGGAACATCATTAACAACACTTAAAATTGTTTCAATCAGTTTCTTTTCTGAAAATGGTTTATGGATAAAGCCTGTGAAGCCAGCTTCTATGCATCGTTTTATCTTTTCGTCCGATATTACGGCGGTGGAAGCAAGTATGGGAAGCTTTTTCTCGAATCTGCGAATTTCAGTGCAAGCCTCAGTGCCGTTTTTAACAGGCATGCGGATATCCATAATTACCATGTCAAATTTTTCGTGAAGTGTTTTTTCGATCGCCTCTGCACCGTTTGTGGCTTCCTTCAGTTTAACACCATATTTCAAAAGGATAGACCGAAGAAGCAAACGGTTAAACTCTTCATCGTCCACAATTAAAAATGATTTGTCTCTCAATTGTCCTGCTTCGTTTTTAACAGATTCCGTCTGGGTAATTGATCGTTCCTGGCCTTTTGCGGTTTTAAAAGGTAGAATAATTTCAACTTCAGTGCCCTGACCTTCTATGCTCCTGAGTTTAATGTTTCCACCCAGTTGTTCTATTATTTTTTTAGTGATTACAAGACCCAGTCCGGTTCCACCATATTTCCTGCTGATGGAGGATCCTGCCTGTTCGTATTCGTTAAAGAGTTTTGGAATTTTTTCTGCCGCAATGCCAATACCCGTGTCGGTTACAACAAATCGCAACTCCGAATTTTTATTTTCGGGTTTTTCTACAATAACATTTACCTGTCCTTTTTCTGTAAACTTGATGGCATTGCCTATAATATTAAAAAAGATCTGCTTGAACCGTGTCAGATCTCCCTGAATCAGAACTGGTAATTTTTTATCTACAATAAGTGAAAAATGAATATGTCTTTTTTTAATTTCCGGTCCCAATAAAAATTCTATTTCTTCCAGTTCTTTTTTCAGATCGAAATCGGTCTCTTCTATTGGTAATTTTCCTGCATCGATACGTGAATAATTTAAGATGTTCGTCACTAGTTTTGTGAGATACTCCGCCGATTTTTTAACGATAGACAACTGCTGTCTTTGCGACTCATCCATTGGATTTTGCAGGACCTGTTCGGTGAAGCCATGAATAGCATTAAGCGGCGTTTTGATTTCGTGGCTCATATTCGCTAAAAAGATCTCTTTGGTTTTGGCAAGGTCCTCGGCGTTGTTTTTAGCTTCCAACAGCGCGTTTTCGTATTCTCTCTTCTTTCTCACATAATTCAACATGAGAATGCCGGTTACCAGAAGAAGCACACAGATAAGACCAGATGAAACGATTGCGAGGTTCTGAATCTCCTTTACATCTGTTTTTGCAAAATCAATCCTTTGCAGGGTTTGGTTTTGTTCGTATTTTTCCGCTTCCGCAATACAGGAGTCAATTTTGGCGATTGCAGTTCTTGAGTCACGATTTAATTCCAGGTCTCTGCTTTTTAAAGCTGAAATTTTTTCCAGTTGTCTTTGTTTCGTTTTGTTTACGGAGATTTTTAATTGTGAACGAATCGATGTGTCAGTTGTAGGAACTGTTTTGGTCTCGGCAATTGGCCGCGTGTCAGGTGAGTCGGGTTTTTTAGATTTACGGCCAAAGAGTTTTCGAAAAAAACTTTCTTTTTCTTTCGTTTCCTCCTGAGGTAAAGCATTCATCAGGGAGTCTTTCTTGGCCGTAAAGGCCTCGTCAATTTTTTTTGAAACGGTATTTAATTCTTCGGTAATTTTTTCTTCATCTTCCAGGTAAAGTTGCTGTCTTAAAAGCTCAAACCTTTTTTGTGTCAGAAATACAACAGTGTCTTTCAACGCTCTTTCCCACCAGCCTTCAGAGGCTTTTTCATTTAACTCTTTGATCCTGGCTTCAATTTCAGGCATCTGTTTATAAAAGGAAAACAAGTACTCGTTATCATGGGTGAGACGATAAGATCGGACATTATTTTCTGCTTCACTGGTTTGCAAGGAAATTTGACGAATAATGACCGATGTTTTTGTCTCGAGGCTCACAGAGCCACTTACATTGTTGGCGGCGATGGAAAGTTTATTGTAAAACATCAGGCCAACAATACAAACAACCAAAACTACGAAGAGCAGGAAGCCCATCATTCGCCATTCCGATATTTTTCTGAAGCGGGTCATTTAAAATTATTTTAATCCAAAGCCTTTGCTTCTAATTTAATTATCTTTTTTATGTTAAACCGGATCGAAGCATTATTTTCCACCGTTTGCCCTGAGGTCATTAAGGCAGTTTGAATCCAGGGCAGGAACTGGATTTCCAACGAGATTAGCTACAATGTCGCTCGTTTCAGAGGCGTAATACATCAGGCACTCGGTATTGTTGCAGTGTGCAGGGTGATCTTTATCCTCGTGATCTGTCTGCATCGGACTTCTATGGTTGGTGAGCCCCAGCATGTGCCCAATTTCATGTTCCGTTACGGCTGTTTCAAGATCGTACAATTTTGGCTGAGTGACTCCACCTGAGAACTGTCGAATTACATTTTCGAAAACAACAATAGAGGTTGGACCATAATGAATTCCCAGCACTTTCGAATAACTACCAGCATTTTCTGAATAGTCCTTATCCAGAAAAAGGAAATATGCCGAGATTGTCTTGCCAGAACCATTGCTGGTCCTATAGGTTTTTTCTATTGCTCTTATGTCTTCAAGAGAATAGTTCGGCCTTAGACCAGAGGGAATAACCCGTGTTGTAAACTCAATACCATCTGGTTTGTTCATCCTTTGTTGCATAAACGATTTTAAGCTTGCCAGGGTTTCCGTGCGAGGTTGATAGCCTTCAATATATTGAATTTCAACCTGGAGTTTTGTGTAATTGTCATCAGATAGCAGGAAATGAGAACTACTTAGATTAGGGCTCTCAGGGTCCTGGCTTTTTTTCTTTTTACAGGAAAATGAAACAAGCAAATGCAAAAGCGTTACAACAAAGACAAATGATCTCATACAAGGGCTTTGTCTGTATTTAACAAACATCAAACCTATTGGTTTAATCACGTAAATTAATAACTATCAACATTTTACGTAATTAGCCGGTAGTAAACCTGTATAATTTAGGGAATTTTATTCTCAGATTGGGAAAATAAAAAAGCCTTACCGGATGGCGGCAAGGCTTAGTTATCCGGGCTTAAAACATTAATAAAACAAAATACACTCTTAAACTTTCGTTTTATTAATCCGGATGACGATGTTCTCGTTCATCGTCTAGGTTAGGGTTCTTATAACTAAATACCACTAAAATGATAAATAGGTTGGGTGACTGTAATTTTTTATCTTCGTTTAAAACAAAACCATTGGTATGATAGAAACATTCGATTTGCTGCTGCCATCAGGTGAAACGGCAAGGTTTTCCATCTGGAAATCAGCCTTTAAGAAAGAAATCAGTTATTTTGCCAAGATCATTGATGTAAAAAAGGTGAATCCCAGGAACAACTTTGGAAACATTATTCGTTCAGGAGAGAAGACCGTTTATTACAGTGACCCCATTAAGTTGAAAAACGATATCATTGCCTTCTATGGCGTTTAGGAAACTATCTTTGTAATTGTTCTAGTGCCTTTATGAATTTTATCCGGATTTTTTACTGTTGTGTTTTATTGTCCGGAAGTTACGGTGTTTTTTCCCAGACCAACTGTGTTCAACACAACAAAGCCTTTGGTTATGGCGAAGAGTTAAATTACCAGGTTGTTTACAATTGGGGTTTGGTATGGATTGAATCAGCGCACACAACATTTAGAACGGAGCGCTCTCAATTCAAGGGAAAGAGAACTTACCTGCTGAGTGGCAAAGGCGGCACTTATCCTAAATACGACTGGTTTTTTAAAGTGCGTGACGTGTTTGTGGCCCAGCTGGATTCTGTTTCTTTCAGACCTCTAAAGTTCCAGGCAGACATACATGAAGGAAATAAAAATGACAAACACACCTATCTTTTTAACGATGCAAATCACCGGGCCTTTACAATCATTAACCGGGGTGATAAACCGGTTGCAATTGATACCGTGAAAACATCCCCATGTACGATTGATGTTCTTACTGCAATTTATTACGCGCGCAACATTGACTATTCCAAATGCAAACCCAATGATACCGTGAATGTGATGTTGCTTTTAGATGGAAAGATCTATTCAACCTACATCCGTTATCTTGGTAAGGAAAAATATACATCGAAAGAACTAGGCACTTATAACTGTATAAAATTCAGTCCGCGTTTGGTGGAAGGATCCATTTTTAAAAAGGGTGAGGAAATGATTGTTTGGGTTACCGACGATGATAATAAAGTACCACTATACATAGAAACGCCGATTATTGTTGGAACGATTAAAGTAAGGCTTGTTAGTTATAAAGGTCTCCGGAATCCCGAATCGTCTAAAATCGCCAGGTAATTATCAGCATTTTATTAAAAGTTCCTGAAATGCCAGTAAATATAGGCTTCTTATGGTATCTTGATATCGTCTCCGAAAGCCCAGAAATTAGAAATTATCTCCGGAAAAATATGTAATTTCATTGCCTTAATCCAATCCAATATGTCATATATTAATAATATAACCGCACGTCAGATCCTTGATTCACGCGGAAATCCAACCCTCGAAGTAGATGTTGTAACCGAAACAGGCACGCTTGGCCGCGCGGCTGTTCCTTCCGGAGCTTCCACTGGCGCTCACGAAGCGTATGAGTTGAGGGATGAAGAAAAGAGTCACTACATGGGTAAAAGCGTTTACAAGGCGGTAAACAATGTCAATACCGTGATCCTTGAATCCCTGAGAGGAGCATATGTAATGGACCAGGGCGGAATTGACGGAAAACTTATTGAGATTGATGGAACGCCTAACAAAGCTAACCTCGGTGCGAATGCCATTCTGGGGGTATCTCTGGCCGTGGCGAAAGCAGCGGCAGAAGAGAGCAGAATGCCCTTATACCGTTACGTTGGGGGCGTAAATACAAGTCTTCTTCCAATACCAATGATGAATATCCTCAACGGAGGTGCACACGCTGATAACGGTATAGACTTCCAGGAATTCATGATTATGCCGGTGGGAGCGCCTTCTTTCAGTGAGGCCCTGCGCATGGGTACTGAAGTGTTTCATCATTTGAAATCAGTGCTAAAATCTCAGGGCCTAAGCACTAATGTTGGCGACGAGGGAGGCTTTGCACCTAACCTCAAAAATAATGAAGAGGCTATTAAACTGGTGATCCAGGCTATTGAAAAAGCAGGTTATAAACCAGGAAGCGATATCTATATTGCTATGGACGCAGCTGCCACTGAATTTTATGATGCAAAAGAAAATGTTTATCATTTTAAAAAATCAACAGGCGATAAATTAACCGGAGAACAAATGGTTAGTTTCTGGGCCGAGTGGTGTAAAAAATATCCGATTATTTCCATTGAAGACGGCTGTGCGGAAGATGACTGGGATACCTGGAAAAAACTGACTAACAAGGTAGGTAACAAAGTGCAATTGGTAGGAGATGATCTTTTCGTAACCAATCCGGTTCGTCTGTCAGAAGGAATTACCAAAGGAATTGCAAATTCGATTCTTGTAAAAGTAAATCAGATCGGAACGCTTACAGAAACCATTCAGGCTGTACAAATGGCGCAAACGCACAGTTACACATCTGTAATGAGTCATCGCAGTGGCGAAACGGAAGATACAACCATTGCAGATCTTGCGGTAGGTTTACATTGTGGTCAGATCAAAACAGGAGCGCCATCGCGTACTGACCGAGTAGCTAAATACAACCAATTACTGCGAATTGAAGAACAATTAGGTAATGCTGCACGATATCTCGGAACCAGCTTTAAAATGGTGAAATAACCTAAAATTAATGCCAAATCCCTTTGTTTATAGCAGTTCAGATAGTACATTTATAGCCACAAAAGACAATTATCCATGGATCCGTTGAAAGAAAAGTTCAAAACGAAAGCAGAAGCCCTCTCTGCTGAAATTAAAGATATAATTAAAAATCACGGGGATTTCAAATTAGGTGATATTACAGTAGCGCAGGTATATCAGGGAATGCGCGGTATGCCGGGCATGGTTACTGAAACGTCGCGCCTGGATCCTGAAGAAGGGATTCGTTTCAGAGGGTATTCCATTCCTGAATTACGCAAGCAGTTGCCTAAAGCGCCTGGTGGCACAGAACCACTTCCGGAAGGTATATTTTACCTGATGTTAGTTGGGGAATTGCCAACACAGGAGGATGTAACGTTCATTACAACTGAGTGGACAAAACGTAATAATGTTCCAAAACATGTATTCGATGTAATTGAAAAATTGCCTGTGGATACACATCCAATGACTCAGTTTGTAATTGGTATTATGGCCATGCAGCGTGAATCTGTATTTGCAAAAGCCTACGCGAAAGGAATTAATAAAAAAGATTACTGGGATTATGCATATGAAGATTCTATGAATCTGATCGCGCGTCTTCCACGTATCGCAGCGTATATCTACCGCCGTAAATACAAAGGTGGTATACATATCGAACCAGATCATAAACTCGATTGGGCAGCGAATTTCGCACACATGTTAGGTTATGAAGCATTTGATATGAAGCGTTTAATGCGTTTGTATCTGACTATTCACGTAGATCATGAAGGTGGAAACGTTTCAGCTCACACAACGCATCTCGTTGGTTCTGCATTATCCGACCCATATCTTGCTTTCGCAGCAGGAATGAATGGTTTGGCCGGACCATTGCATGGGCTGGCGAACCAGGAAGTATTGGGCTGGATTATGGAACTGAAAGAAACGTTAGGTGGTGGTTTGCCAACCAAAGATCAGATTGCTGAATACATCAAAAAAACTTTAACGGAAGGCAAAGTTGTACCAGGTTACGGACACGCGGTGTTGCGTAAAACCGATCCACGCTTCACTGCTCAACAAGACTTCTATAAAACATATATTAAACACGATGATATTTGTGAAATCGTGCAAATGGTTTATGAAGTTGCTCCTCCAATCCTTGAAAGCACGGGTAAAATCAAAAATCCATGGCCGAACGTTGACGCGCATTCCGGTGCATTGTTAGTTCACTATGGAATGCATGAGTATGATTTCTACACTGTATTGTTTGGTGTAAGCCGCGCACTGGGTGTATTGGCAAGTTTAATCTGGGATAGGGCAACTGGTTCGCCAATAGAGCGTCCGGGCTCTTTAACAACCGAAAATATCAAAGCTAAAATCAAGGCTGCCAAAGAAGCTGCAAAAAGCTAATAATCAGTAGTCTAAATGTTCTAAAACCGTCCCGATAAATATCCGGACGGTTTTTTTATTAAAAATAAATTTGGTTTATACTATAAACTAGTTTATGTTTGTGGAATAATTTCAAGATACAATGGAAAATACCCACGAAAAAGAGATGAGTCCGGTTGAAGGATTTGCAATTATTGACTCAATGATTAATACTGCTAAAAACAAACTGGCTGACGATGGTTTTTATTTTATCCTCTGGGGATGGCTGGTGTTTATAGCGTCCGTAGGAAATTATATTTCCTACAAACTTAA
>JAEUTM010000115.1 GCA_016788025.1 Bacteroidia bacterium | reverse complement strand
ATAATAAAAAAACCCCGTCAAGAACTAATCCTGACAGGGTTTTAAGGCATTTATTTCGAGTGAATTACTCGTTCACCATGATCATTTTGAAAGGCACATTGATGATGGCCTGATAATCTTCTCCGGCTTCCAACATATCCTCATCATCTTCTTCGTAATGCCAGTTAATCGTTACAGCGCTTCCGCTTTTATTGATGCTTTCGAGTTTTTTAAACACGTCGAGAATACACTTTGAAGAGGAGGTATTAAAATATTCCAATTGAACATTAACTACTGTAGAAGGCTTTGCTGCTGCAGCATATTTGTCCAGCGCATCAACCAATGGCTTGTAAAACTCAATAGAATTTTCTGGAATTGAACGACCTTTCACTTCTAAAATCCCACCATTCAAGTCAAAATTAATGCTTGGTGTTTTAGGGGTTCCTTCAATAGAGTATTTTTCCATATTTGTAATTTTTAATTTTGTTGATTTGAGACTTTTATATTAAGTGTAAAGAACGAAACTTTATTGTCAATTTCCAAAAAATTGTAATCTAATTTTTCCCCTGTTTTTCGGGCAATATCAATCATACCCAGACCGCCTCCACCTTTCAGTGACATTTCACCGTTGTTGAGTACCTTTTTGTAGTACTCTTTTAATTCTTCTTTATTCAAAGAATTAACTTCGTCTAAACGATTTCTTAAACCATTGATGTTCTCGTTTAAGATATAATTCCCGGTAATGATGGAATACTTGTTATCAATTTTTCCAATCGTGAAAATGGCCGAACGAATTTTTTCGGTGTCTACCTCGGTAATCTCATCCAAATGATGGTAGAGATTCTGCAGGCATTCCACAAGAACGTTATATACTTTCTTTTTCATTTTAGGCTCCTCCTGCATGTTCTCCATCTTGTTTTCCATAATCTGGAGAATGGATGTCAGAAGGTCGGATGTAATCTCCCCCTTAAATGAGAGCAAAATGTTATTTCGCTCCATTTTATCATATATATCAAATACGTCCACTATGGAATAATTTGTTTTAATGTTGTAAATATATATTATTTTAGTTTAAATGCCACAGTATTTTCATTAACCCTGAATGAAGCAAGATCGTCACACGTGCCGTCTCCAAAATCAACCGTTCGTGCTTTGAAACCTTCGGGGGTCAGTTCCATAAAACCTTCCGAAATATAACCACAATTCCTGAACTTTTTTATCCCGGTACGATAAATTGCGGATGAAAAATTTCCACCACCACGGTTAATCCCATTTATAACTCCGGTTAAAATACTGTACTGATTGTTGTTTTTATTGTAATTCTGCAACTGACCGTTAACATCGCACTTGATATTGCCTGTACCAATCTGAACTTTTCCGTTCATTATTCTCAGGTCATATAGTACATTATCACTGTTAACTGCCACAATTGTAGCAGTTATACTATCACAAAAAAGTATCAGATCACCACAGGAATAACCACTTGACCAAATAGTTATTTTTGAACCAAGCCTTAAAGTATCATTAGGGGTTCTTACGGTTAATAACCCACTTCTTGTTTTTCCATCTGGGAACGAACAGTATTGCGAAGCGTTCAGGCGATAATGGCGTCCATCAGATTTCAGAGTATCAAAAATCAACTTGTCGCAAGCAGAAATATTTGTTAAAGTAACATTTGGGCTTAATCCCTGAGTATTGAATGCCGCATAACAAACTGAGCTCACCAGGGCAGAAAACTCCTGCCCGGCAATAGAACAGTCAACAACAGACTGACTCTCATTGTCGACTTCATTTTTATCCGATTTTTTGCAATCGGAAAAAAGAACCAAAATCAACGCTAAAATTAAAAGGGAGATCTTATTTCTGATGAAAGCCACAGTTTTATAGACTAACAAGCTAATTTACCAGACAAATATAATGCTTTATATTTCAATTCCAACTATCAGCACGTCGTCAACCTGCTCATGGTTAGAGCGCCAGGTCTCAAAACTATTCTTAAGTTCAACGCGCTGTTCTTCTGCCGGCTTTGTATGTATGGCACTTAACAAATCGTGGAAACGCTTCACCATGAATTTCTTCCCCTTTTCACCACCAAACTGATCGGCGTAACCATCGGAGAACATATAGGCCATTGAATTGTCTTTTACCTTCACGGCGTGAGTTAGAAATGAGCGGTTAACATCATATTGTGCGCCCCCAATAGGATACTTATTACCATCATATTTAATAAGCTCGCCTTCTGGTGTGACAATTACAAGAGGCCTGTTGGCACCGGCCCATTTTACCTCCTTGGTTTTATCATTAATGGAAATGATAGAAACGTCCATACCATCATTGGTGTTTATTTCGTTATGCCCTTGCCTCAATGCCTCCTGCACACCCCGGTGTAAATGATTAAGTATATCTCCCGGGTCCGTAACACTCTTCTCAAGAACAATTTGATGAAGTAGGTTATGGCCTATCATACTCATGAAAGCCCCTGGTACGCCGTGTCCCGTGCAATCCACCACTGCGAAAATTTTGCAGTTGTTTTCTTCAGCAAACCAGTAAAAATCTCCACTCACAATATCTTTTGGCTGATAGAGAATAAATACTTTTCTAAGCTTTTTAAAAATCTGATCTTTGGCCGGAAGGATGGCTTCTTGAATACGTTTGGCATATTG
>JAEUTM010000017.1 GCA_016788025.1 Bacteroidia bacterium | reverse complement strand
TACAGTCAACAATTTGGCAACAAACAACAGGGAGGGTTTATGGATTTTGTTCAGCCTGTTTTAAAGAGAAATGTGTTAGGATGGGACAATGCTGTTTTTAATGCCGCATTACGTTTGGAATATGTTGATTTTAATGTAGGAACCTTTAACGAAACCAATGGAAATATCTCCGATCACCTTTTTGTTATTTGTCCGGGACTGAGTTTCAGACCATCACAACAAACCGTTATTCGCTTAAACTACAGATATATTCAGCAAACCGATATTCTTGGTAATCCTCCATCTAAAACGGGCGGAATTCAATTTGGGTTTTCGACTTATTTTTAATGGCACTCGTAATATTTTTGACGCAGATTTCACGGATAACGCCGATTCATGATTGGGAGAATAGTGTGAGGTTGGATATATCGATTGAAATTCCTTATGAATATGGATTCCGCAGATATGCAAATAGCAAATTACATTAGCTAAATCGTCGAAAACATCTGTGTAATCTGAGAATCTGCGTTAAGCATGTGGGTGTTTCCACATTTGAAAAATAATCTAACAAAATTTAGCAGCAGAATTAGTTGACAATGTATACCTTTAGGCTGTTAGTTTAATCGCCATGAAAAAACACAGTTTAATTGCAGCTCTTGCTTTATTTGCATTTGGATTAAAGGCCCAGATGCCAGCCGAGACCCAGAACAAACCTTTTATCGAAATTACCGGCACCAGCGAAACAGAAGTTGTTCCGGATGAGATCTATATTACCATCACGCTGACCGAACGCATGGAAGGCAAGGAAAAACTGACTATTGACAGACAAGAAGGCGATCTTCGTAAACACTTAAAGGAGCTTGGGATTGATCCTGCTAACCTGGTTCTAAATTCCGCTGATGCGGACTTTGGAAAGGTTCGTAAGTCTACTAAAGATGTACTGGTAAGCAAATCGTATGTCTTAAAAGTAAACAGTACAGATATGATCGCAAAAGTTTACGAACGTCTTGATAAAATAAACGCACAGGATGCCTATATCTCTCGCGTAACCCATTCCAAAGTTCTTGATTTTCAAAAAGAAAACAGGATCAAAGCGATGAAAGCCGCGAAGGAAAAGGTTGAGTACTTGTTGGGTGCGGTGGGACAAACGGCTGGAAAACCTCTCGAGATAAGGGAACTTGATAATTACATCAGCGATGGTCCGATGTATGCAAAACGTTATATGGCAAACAGCATGGCAGTGCAATCGTACAGCGATGGTGGCGGTTCAGAGCCAGAAATGTCTTTCAAAAAGATCAAGATCAGATCAAGTTTCCAGGTTAAATACGAAATTGTAACAAAATAGTGGCAGCATTTACGATAGAGGGAGAATCGAAAA
Organism: Bacteroidia bacterium; assembly: GCA_016788025.1. Classification (GTDB taxonomy): domain Bacteria; phylum Bacteroidota; class Bacteroidia; order B-17B0; family Aurantibacillaceae; genus Aurantibacillus. The sequence goes on along the minus strand of JAEUTM010000017.1, from coordinate 3,863 downwards.
CAACCAGCTCTCAGATAAAAAAACTTTACGAGTTCTTCAGCGATTTTAAAAATTTTGAAGCTATTCTTCCTGCTGATAAGGTTGAGAATTTTCAATACAGTGGTGATCAATGCTCCTTCAACATTCGTGGAATTACTCCACTGACCATTAAAATGATCGAAAAGAAACCTTACGAACATATTTTATTCTCAAGTGAGGGCTTGTCAAAATTTAACTTCCAACTGAAAGCTTCATTTTCAGGAAATCCGGAAGACACTGGAAATTGCAAAATTGATTTACATGGCGATCTTAATCCATTTATAAAAGCGATGGCAGAAAAACCATTAAAAAATCTTGTGGATACCATGACTTTAAAATTATCAGAACTAAAATTGTAATATGATCATCAACGCAGCCATTCAGTTATTACCCATCGGTGCCAAAGAGGATAAGTACGGAATTATTGACAAAGCTATTTCGCTGATAAATAACAGTGGGCTTAATTACAAAGTATGCCCTTTTGAAACAGTGGTAGAAGGTTCGAGTGATAAAGTTTACCAGTTGATCCGTCAGATCCAGGACAGCTCAATCACTGAAAATTGTCCGGAAGTTTTAATCAACATTAAGATACATGCTGCAAGTCGTGATTTGCATTTTAGTGAAAAGCTGGAGAAATATTAGAACGGGGAATCAAGAACCAACCCTTCGACAAGCTCAGGGTGAAGAACCAAGAAATAGAATCAAGACAACCTTGCGTCTACTTCGCGGGAATGATTATTGTATCAAACGAAGGTGAATAGGCTACAAAGGCGCCGAGGCAGCGCTGGTAGTTATCAAACATACTTTTTACATTGCTTGGCGCGCTGAATGGATTTCCATTGCTGACTTTATTCTGATAATAAGTTACCCAAAAATCATATTCTTTCCGGCCGATCTTACAAAATTTCACCACCACGGTATCGCCAACTTTATAATAACCTCTTTCAGGATCTGTGCTGCTATCCACAAAAGGATCAGGCTGACGACCACGATCGTATGTAAATTCAAAAGTCTGTCCGTCAATAAACTTGTCATCAAAAGCCGAATTAAAAGGCGCCGCATAAAAGACATCACGCCCAATACGTTTTGAGAGCCAGCGATAACAATCGCCGCTACCCTTTGGTTCTTTGAGTTTTTGGCCGATGTACCCAAGGCTATCTTTGATGTCTGTTTTATTCCTCCGCTCAAAATATAAACTATCTAATGGAACCGGATTCAAAATAGTGCTGCTTGTACTAAAGGATTCATCTCCTACATTTACCTTAATAACGTATGTTTTCCCTTCCTGTCCTATTACTTTGCTACCTACATATAAATATCCAAGACCAGGATCCAGTTCCTTCAATGTATCAATGGTAGTTCCGTCACTTACAATAACGGTAGCACCTTTAATAAAAGCATTTTGCGGACTTGTGTAATCAAAATCGCCGAAATAGGGTACAGAATACGAAAGGAACACTGTTGCCGGAGCACCTGTCTCGATAGAGCCTTCGATAACAATTTTTTGCTGATAATTCGGGAGCTCTACCGTAACATCTTTACGGCAGGAAAACAGGAAGATTAAGGCAAGCACGGAGAGCCATTTCCCAGATTTATTTTGAAAAATATTTAGTCGCGTCTTCATTAAAATTTAAAGTTCCATGTTAAACTTGGAAGGAGAGGAAACAGGGAAACCTGCTTTGCCCCTACCTTAAGTGTTCCATCGGTAAAATCTCCTTCGCGGGTTATGTAGATAAAATAAGGGTTGTACCGGTTATACACATTAAATACGCTCAGCGTAAAACTATTGCTGAAATTGCGCAGCCATTTTTTTCCTATCACTATGTTTGCAGTGTCTCTGCCTTGTTCTGTGTACTGCTGGATTAGCAACCTTTTACGTTTTTCAAGTTTACCAGCGCGGTCTGGTGTAAACGTCACGTTCAGATCCATGCGGTGGTATGGTGTGAACTGGTATGAGTTCCGTAATCCATAGTCGTTGCTTAAGCTTCCTTCGTAAATAAAGAAGCCGTTAGGCAAGGTGCCCCTGTTCCCGGAACCATATACCCAAACCATGCCAAAATTCCATTTCTTATTTGCATCATAAGTTAATACAATGGAGGCATCGTGACGGCGGTCGTATTTTGCCAGGAATTCAAGACCGTAGTTAATCTGGTCGAATTGCCTCCAGGTCCATGATAGCGTATAACCGATCCAGCCCGTAAACTTTCCCCTGCTTTTCTTTACAAAAAATTCCACGCCATAAGCCCAGCCTTTTCCAAACGTAAATGCATTATCCGGATTGTCGAACACATTATCCGTGGGCTGCGACCCCTCCTTGTATTCGATCTGGTTACTCATTGTTTTGTAATATGCTTCCACGCTTAGTTCATAACGGTTATCATCCAGGTTTTGGAAAACACCAAAGGCGTATTGATTCGATTCCTGTGGTTTAATAACCTCTGTGCTTGGCATCCAGATATCCGTTGGAAGACTGATGGACGAAATGGAAGCTAGATGTATATATTGGAAATTACGGGAATAAGACGCTTTTAATGCGGTATTCTTCAAGATTGTATAACGCGCCGACAAACGCGGCTCTAATCCGTCGTAATTTGCAACCACATCATTTGTTTTATAAGTAACCGTATCATAAATCTTACCAAACTCATCCTTCTTGTAACGCGTAAAAGGACCAACCTGGGTAAAATTGCTATAACGCAGTCCAATATTTACTTTAAATTTCTGGGTGATTTCCCAGTCATCGCCAATGTATAAAGCAGCATCGTGGGAGTAAAGTTTAATCTTTTTACCGAAATCGAAAGTACTGTTACCTTGCTGTGCACTTACGCTCGTAGGCACAAAGGTGTGAAAGATATAACTGGCTCCAACTTTCACCGCATGTCTTGAATTTGGGAAGTAACTGATGTCGTATTTTAAATTATAGTCAGTAATCCCGGATTTGATGGTCAACGAAAAATCTTGTTGGTTTGCTCCAAAACTAAAATTGTAGTTGGTGAATACTGCAGAGGCATTTGAGAATAATTTGGAATTAAAAACGTGATTCCATCGCAAACAGGCAGTGGCATTACCCCAGGGAATATTGGTATTGAATCCATCTTCAGAATCGTTGTACAAAAACTTATCCCTTCCGAAATAACCACTCAGAAAGATCCTGTTCTTATCGTTGATCGTATAGTTAATCTTTCCATTCAGATCATAAAAGAAGTAGGAGGTACCTTTAAATTCCGTTTTATTAATATACGGCTTGGTTAACACATCGATATAAGTTCTTCTTCCGCTGATAATGAATGAAGCCTTGTTTTTTATAATTGGACCCTGAATTGTCAGGCGGGAAGCGATAACACCAATCCCACCATCCACTTCAAAATGCTGGTTGTTTCCATCCTTTGAACTGATATCGAGTACAGAGGATAAGCGCCCTCCGTATTGCGCGGGCATATTCCCCTTGTGAAGCGTTACACTTTTAATGGCATCCCCGTTAAACACCGAGAAAAATCCAAGCAAATGAGAGGGATTATAAAGATTTGCCTCGTCAAGAAGGATCAGGTTCTGATCCGGGCCACCACCACGCACGTAGAAGCCGGTATTACCGTCTCCTGCATTTTTCACGCCCGGGAGCAATTGAATTGTTTTAAGGATATCCACTTCGCCCATAAAGGCGGGAATTTTTTTTATTTCGGTCATATCGAGCTGAACGGCACTCATTTGGGTGCTCTTTACATTGTCGGTTTTTCCTCTGCCACTAATCTCTACTTCCTCCAATTCAGATTCTTTGGAAGGTGTGAATGAAACATTGATTGTCATGTTACTTTGCAGGTCAATCGGCTGCTTTATTGTTTTATACC
>JAEUTM010000558.1 GCA_016788025.1 Bacteroidia bacterium | reverse complement strand
AAAGACCCTGGCAACCAACAGAAAAAATGGAGCCCCTGGAGGATGCCCTACTTCGAGCTTATAAGCACAAGCTATATATTCTCCACAGTCCCAAAAACTGGAGGTTGGTTCTATGGAACTTCCGTATGTAAACAAGGCGATTATAAAAACCAGCCAACCAAAAATTAAATTAAAACGCTGAAATGAGTATTTCATGGAAATTGTGATATGTTTTTATCACTATTCCCGGTTTTTTAAAAAAGTTCGACAGCCTTAATTATAGATGGTAAAAGGTCCTTTTACCTGGGTATTGTCCTGAACACTTATTCTCTCAATGGAATCCTTATAGGCCGGGTATTCTGACCTGTAAAAAGCAAGGTTCTGACCCTTGCCAAATTCTGTAAAATTTAAAACGAAGATGAGAATGATTAGGGTTGAGAAAGTTAATTGCCCTACTCTTAAAGAAATGTTTCTTATTTTTTCAGGGATAAAATATCGGGCGGATTCATTTACCCTGGTATAGATCTGTTTGAATTTATTCTCTATTAGGTTGACAAATTGCGAGAGAACAGGCAAGTCCAAATGGAGATATGGTTTTTCATAAACACTCAGGATCAAAAATGCAAAGTCCTGAAAAGGCACGGAGGCATAAGCAGAGATCTTTTCCACGCGCTCGTGAAAATCTGCCTGTGACGGTAAAGGCGTTTTGCAAAGAGCGAGCCGGTAAAAATTCTCTTCGGAACATTGAAGCCTTTTCATTAATTCCAGCCTGTCAATTCCTTCTACTCTGATATAATTTTCCAGGTACGAGGCAATAAACTCTCTGTTGCCAGCCAATTTAGCATATGTTATTTGCATTAATCCCAACTTGCTCATCACCTCGCTCCTTTCATTTTTCGTTGCATCACCTTATCAATCCTGTCTTTGTTCCTTTTCACTTCTTTCCTCTGATCTTCGATCTCAAGATGTTCAATTTGTAAAAGACGGGCATATTCCTCAGTCCTTCTTTCGCCGCCCAACATCAATCCAGCTATTGCCAAATCAGTCTCTTTCGGAAATAACTCCCGAAGTTTCTTTTCTAACAGGTTCGACTCTTCTTTGCTGATCATGTTCTCCAAAGGGGTAGGATGTTCCAATGCGCTATTCCATAAATCCTGGTCAAGTTCGACAGAATGAACAAAATTTTTATTTTGTCTTCTGCGTTTTTCCCATGCGTTTTTAAGATCTCCTTCCGCGTCCATGATCAGAAAACGTTCAAGGCTGGATTTTTCCGGATTGTATTTTCCCGGATTTGTGCTGAATTTCAGAAAACAATCGGTTACTACATCCGCAACCATGGTCTCGTCTTCTTTACAAATAACGCTGTTAAAGCGACAGACTGCTGAATACACTGCTTCATAATAGTCGTCGCATAATTTTGCAAGCGCCAGATCGTCTCCCGACTGAAGGAGAGAGAGAATTTCTTTGTCTTTTTCCGAAACAGGAGGCATTATAAAAAGGCCCACAAGGAAATAAAACCAGGGGAGCCTTAACAAATATAAGGATGAAAGCATTTAAAGCTCCTCCTGGTTCCCAGATCACATCCTTAATTTTTATTCTTTTATGATTTTTTGGTAGAAGTTCTGCTTCGCAGAAGTTGATTTCAGGATGTAAACCCCGCCGGGATATTCTGATAATGATACTTCATTTATTAAATCTGTCGTTCTTCTGTTAAACAAGACTTGTCCTACACTGTTGTAAATCATTATCTCCACTTCTTCCTGCTTTACATTTTTAATATAGAAAGTACCTTTCGTTGGATTAGGATACAACTCCAGGAAAAAAGTGCTGTGGTTCTCAAGACCAGTACACACGTTCACTTCCTGGCTAAGGGTAAATGTTTTTGCACATCCATCAATGTTTGTTCCCATTACTGTATAAACAGTTGTACTTGCAGGACTCACTGTAACACTTGCTGTCGCATCCAGTCCCGGCCAGTTGTAGGAGTTGGCGCCCTGGGCTGTTAGAGTAACGGTTTCTCCTTCGCAGATTAACGTGTTGCTTGAATTTGCGGTTAATGTAAATGCAGACACTGATACTGTAACACTAGCGGTGTTTGTACAGCCGTTGAGTGTGCCTGTTACAACGTAAGTGCTTGTTGCAGCTGGTGAAATTGTAAGAGTGGCGCCGGAACCACCCACGTTCCACGAAAAGCTTGTAGCTCCGCCGGCCGTTAATGTTGCTGCTCCTCCTTCGCATAACAGAACAGTTGACGCACTAACCGTGATATTAATAGGAGGTGGCTGCAATACTGATACAGAGCCTGTCAAATTACAACTGCCACTTGTAAGCGTATACTGATAAATTCCTGCCGATAGATTACTGATACTATTTGTGGTAGCAGAGTTAGACCACAGGACAGAAGTTGTGTTCTGAGAATAAGGACTAAGCTGAATTTGTCCGTCGGAACTTCCATTGCACGTAAGGCTAGTAACATTTGCGCTGACATCCATTCCCATGAGGTTACGATAGACCTGAACAGAGCTACTCTGAACTGCCACGAGTACGTCGAGCCTGCCATCGCCATCAATATCCCCCAGGGCCGGACGTTTAAAACCACCCCCCGAAGAAACGACTACAGCCGACGAAAAATTTATACTACCAGACGTTGAAATATTCTGAAGGAGAGATAAGGATGAACTACCGGAAGAAGGAATAACAATATCGGCTTTCCCGTCACCGTTTATGTCACCTAAACTAAGGCCCAGTGATCCTCCAGCATAGCTGAAAGATAGAGGAGCTGCCAGTGAGCTAGTGGTAATAGTTCCGCTGGTTGCCGTGTTTTTATATACCGCTGCAACTGACGAGCTCAAACTTGTAATCACAAGATCCTGTTTCAAATCCCCATCAAGGTCTGCAGATGCAATGGCGAAAGCGCCGATCGTATTTGGAAATTCTACGGCCATTGCAAAAGAAGTGGAGTTTAAGGTTCCTCCGGAATTTGTATTACGATAAATAGCAATACCCGTGTAGCTGTTTGCTACAGTAATATCCTTTTTACCATCACCGTCTATATCGCTTATTGCGACTGCGAAAGGCTGTGAGGTTGCCGTAAACTCAGTACTTGTTAATAAAGACATTGTTCCCACCGAGCTGCTATTCTCAACTACAGATATTTTTCCCGGAAAATTGTTAGCTACCACAAGATCCGGCCTTCCATCTTTATTCAAATCGTCTACAGCAAGTCCAACCGGATTTGCTAAACCACCCGCAATTACGCAAGTATAGGCCGTAGCAAAAGAGATAGAACCGCTTGTACTTGTGTTCCTTAAAATTTTTACATCGCTGTTATAATAACTTGCTGTCACAATATCCAATTTTCCATCGCCATCCATATCGGCTACCACCATAGCGGCAGGATCGTACAATGGAAAATCTTGTTTCGGCGCGAATGAAGATGCGTCTATCGTTCCTGAAGTCGCAGTGTTTTTAAATACACTTACGGTTCCAACCGAAGCCCCGTTTCCGTAACCAACTGCCATATCTGTTTTTCCATCGTTGTCGAAATCAGCCGCTACAATGGCCATATTCTGACCTGTGGTGTAGCTCACCATGCTTGCCAAAACTGAGTTGCTAATACTGGACGGGCAAAAGAAAGTTGTTTGAAAAACATCCGAAGCATAAGCACTTAAACCATTTGTATTGTTTAACACGTTTATAGGACTTGTATTATTGGCACCCAATGGAACCGTGACTGTAAGAGAACTTGCAGAAGCATTGTTAACCGGCGCTTTTGTTGCTCCAAAGTAAACAGTATTAAGAGAAGCTGTAGAATTAAATCCACTCCCGTTTATTACCACGGTTGAACCCACAGGCCCGCTTACCGGGTTATAAGAAGTAATGATTGGCTGAGAAAAAATTTTGGAAAAAAATAAAACAGCGAAAAAGGTAAAGTAAGTAAACTTAGTCATGGGTTTGGTTTTTTAATTCGCTAAATTTAATCCGCTGCCCAAAGCTACAGGACTCATTTTGTGGGAAAGGTTCTACGGTCTTTGTATCTGGCAGATGTGCGCTGTTAACGGTAAAAACCACAGAGCTTCCGGAAACTGAATTTGCAAACCGATAACAAAGTCAAACAGACCGTTAGCAGTATTGAGCGTGGATAAATCTATGGAACTCTTTACTTCGTGGTAATTTTTTCGAGTGTTGAATAATCTTATCATAGTTCGGGCCTTTTTTTGTCTGGCCTCATTATTTCCATTTTTTTGCGATGCCCAGAATTATCAGTTATTATCTAAATCAACACACGGAAAACTCTGCATTTCCATTTATAAAAACTCTTCGTATAAAGGCACTGAACTTGAAAATCTGTTTAAGATAGAATGCAGATATCCCGAAAAGACTAAAATGAAAGAGTTCTATATAAAAAAATCAAATTCCATTCTGCAATCGAAGTCACTCTCAAACTTCACTCTGGTTGGCCAAAACGCAAAGGGAGAAACACAAGTGTATCCTTTTGGCTGGGAAAATGAGAAGATTCTCCCAAAGGAAATCAGAGAAACCTGTGTTGCTATTATTACTAACAATATTCAACCTATTTAATATACAACAGCTATTTCGGGAGCTAAGTTTTTTTTGTAGGTTAGTATTAAAACCCTTTGCAAAATGACGATCCGCTTCAGCCTATATTTTTTCTTGTTGCTGTCGGGTCTTAGCATTGCGCAACTCGATAGTCTCCGGTTTAAAAAATACAGCATGGCTGAAGGCCTTTCTGACAACGTATGCACAAGCATTATTCAGGACCAAGAGGGTTACATTTGGATCGGAAGCACAAATGGATTGAATCGCTTTAATGGGTCAACCTTCAATTATTACCATCAACAACAAGCACCCATCAACCTACCTGGTAACTATGTGCGGACGATCCTGCGATTTAATAACAACAGACTTGGCTTTGTAACCCGCAAAGGAGTTACTCT
>JAEUTM010000400.1 GCA_016788025.1 Bacteroidia bacterium | reverse complement strand
AGTTCGCAAGTACTGCATGCTTTTTCGTCGTGGAAGTAATAAGAAGCATAATCATCAGGTTGCTGGTGATGATCGATCAAGACCTTTGGAGCTTTATTTTCTCCAAGTAAGTTTCCTAATTTTTCCAGGCGTTTATATGAGTTGAAATCGAGGGTAAATACGAGATCCGCAGAATTAAGGATTTTAACACCTTTTGCCTCATTGTCCTGAAAATTAATAATGCTTTTGGTGCCGGGCATCCAGTTTAAAAAGTCGGGAAAAGCATTTGGGACAATAACACTGGCTTTTTTGCCCATTTTCTGCAAAAAATGGTATAAACCAAGGCTACTTCCAATGGCATCTCCGTCGGGACTCCAATGCGTTACAATGACAATATTTTTGGTGTTTTTGAGGAGTTTGTTAAATTTCTGGAAGCTATCTTTCTTCATCTGGCCCTATAAAGCTCCAAATTTAGCCTTTTGAGGCCTAATAAATCACTAAAAAGGTCAAAATATTTGGTGGAAATGGGATAAAAAGTATATATTTGCCCCTCCTAAAACAAAATATTATTTAAAATGCTAATAGTTCAGATTAAAGAAGGCGACAACATTGAAAAAGCGCTTAAGAAGTACAAAAAGAAATTTGAGAAAACCGGTGTAGTAAAACAATTACGCGAGCGCTCAAAATTCACAAAACCTTCTGTACGTCGTCGCGAAGAGGTTATCAAAGCAACTTACAAGCAAAAATTGCAAATAGGTCTTATCGAAAAATAGTCTTTTAGGGGCTTTTTAAGATAATTTTATTGGAATCCTTATCTGAAATGCATAATTTCGGATAAGGATTTTTTATTTCTATATGGTTGAGGGTGCAGTTAACGGCTTCATATCCTATATAAGTCTCCAAAAAAGATTTAGCCCTCATACTGCGAGCAATTACGAGAATGATCTGAATAGTTTCGCAGATTTTCTTAAGGATGATTCGCCGGTTAGTCATCTTTCCGATATAAGTCACCACCATGTGAGAGCTTTTATAAGTGAACTTATGGAGCGGGGAATGTCTCCGGTATCTGTAAATCGTAAAATAAGTGCTCTCCGTTCGTTTTTTAAATATGCCCTGCGTAATGGCATGGTTGAGGCTGATCCAATGCAGAAAGTAGTGGGTCCAAAAACCCCAAAACGTTTACCCGTGTTTATTGATGAGAAACAAATGGCCCAGGTATTTGCAGGCGCGGCTTTTGCGGAAGGGATAGAAGGACAAAGAGATAAATTAATTATTGACATACTTTACCAGTGCGGATTGAGAAGGGCGGAGATACTTGGATTGATGGAATCGGACATTGATCTGGGTTCGGGGCAGCTTAGGGTAATGGGAAAACGAAGCAAAGAAAGGATCATTCCTTTTAATCTTGGTCTCAAGAGAAGCCTGGAAAGTTACATGTCTGCAAAACGAGAACATAATTTATCCGGCCCGGCTTTGTTGGTTTCTGCAAAGAACAAACCTTTAAATGCAGGCCAACTCGGACGCATTGTAAATTATGTGTTATCTCAGGTGACAACGGGGAAGAAGAAGAGTCCACATGTTTTGCGCCATACATTTGCGACACATTTACTGAACAATGGTGCAGACATTAATGCAGTGAAAGAACTATTGGGTCATAGTAATCTTGCTACAACGCAGGTTTATACCCATAACACAATAGACAAATTAAAAAGATCTTACAATCAGGCCCATCCACGATCGGGTAATTAATAACAAAGCAAATAGGAGGAAACAAGTCATGACAATCAACATTCAATCAGTGCATTTTACTGCAGACAAGAAGTTGCTTAACTTCATTAATGAAAAAGTGGAAAAATTGAATACCTTTTATGATGGTATTATCAGCAGTGAAATAACCCTCAGACTAGATAAAAGCAGCACGAGTGAGAATAAAATAGCCGAAATAAAAGTACTTGGAAGGGGACACGAGTTTTTTGCTAAAAAACAGTGCTCGACGTTTGAGGAGGCTACCGATCTTGTTTGCGAAGCACTCAGATCTCAGCTTACCAGGTACAAGGATAAATTGTATGCTCAACACTAAGGCGAAAAATTTTGAAAAGGCCGTCCCAATTGACCCGGACGGCTTTTTTTATTCTATCAATTAACATTATCTTTAAGCAGTAAATGAAGAAAATAATTTGTTTCGTATTGCTGTGCCTGCATTTTGTTTCTTTTTCACAGGAAAAGCGGAAAAAAACAGCGCCGTATAGTATCCGGGGGAATATTGGCATTCCGAGAACTATCAGTAGTCAAATGTTCCGGACCTGTTTTAACGGTGTATATGAAGCCGGTTTATCAGTTAATTTCAGATTATTCGATAATTTTTGTGTAGGAGTTGGCTACCAGAACACATTTTTTCAAAACAATAAAAATGTTTTTGTTTATTATACTGTACCAGCATCGCAGAAAACGGGAGGCAGTACGCTGTCTTACGATACCAAACTCATGGGACATGGAGGTTGTATAAAATTAAGTTATGATCAGTTTTTTGAAAAGGGATACTTCAGTTATTCAATTCATGCAGGTGCAATGCGAATGAACTACCTTAACGTGATCTCTGACACCACTGCTCCTAACCAACCCTTTGTAGCACAATATTTCACGAGTCCTTACATTCAGCCTGAAATTGCCATCCATTTCCTGGCCGACAGAGCGGCGAGTTTTTCAATTATGCTGAGCTACACCAACCTTCTTTATAAATATGATCCGAAGGCGCCGCGATTTGCGAATTTTGAACAAGTGTCGAATAAGAAGAATAATTATATCATGAGCTGGCTCAATATTGGATTTGGGTTCAATATTATGATAGGAAAGGATTAGAAATTTAAGATGAATACAATGATAACTGCGGAAATGCCCGTAAAATTTGAGAGGAAAAAACACAAGGATAGTTTATTGCTGGAACTTTACAACAATATTCTTAAGCCAAGGATGATAGAAGAGAAGATGCTGTTGTTATTACGTCAGGGTAAAATTGCAAAATGGTTTAGTGGAATAGGACAGGAAGCAATTTCGGTGGGAGTGGCGAGTGCTTTAAACAAAGAAGAATACATTTTACCAATGCACCGAAATCTTGGTGTATTCACTACGCGGCAAATACCGCTTAACAGATTATTTTCTCAATTCCAGGGTAAGCCAGGAGGATTTACACAAGGACGCGATCGTTCATTTCACTTTGGAACACAAGAATATAAAATCGTGGGAATGATCTCTCACCTTGGGCCGCAAATGGGAGTGGCCGATGGAATAGCCCTTGCGAATAAATTAAAAAAAGATAAAAAGGTAACGGTTGTTTTTAGTGGAGACGGTGGCGCGAGTGAAGGCGATTTTCACGAAAGTGTAAATACAGCCGCTGTTTGGGATTTACCAGTAATTTTTATTATTGAAAATAACGGCTACGGACTCAGTACACCAAGCAACGAACAGTTTCGTTGTAAATCATTTGCTGATAAAGCTATTGGATATGGAATTGAAGGCATTTCCATTGATGGCAATAATTTGCTGAAAGTGTACGAAACCATTAAAAGCCTGGCAGAAGATATTCGTGAAAACCCACGTCCGGTTATTGTTGAGTGCGTGACGTTCAGGATGAGAGGACATGAAGAGGCAAGCGGAACAAAATATGTACCAAAAGAATTATTTGATATATGGGGAAGGAAAGATCCTGTGGCTACCTATGAAAAGTTCTTAATAGATGAAGGTGTGCTGACAGAAGAGATGATCGAAAAGCAGCGGGCAGCTATTAAAAAAGAAATTGAGGAAGCATTGGAGATTGCATTTGCCGAGCAAAGCCCGAAACCCGATACCCATAAAGAGTTGAGTGAACTCTTTAAACCATTTGAATTATCGTCCTCTCAACCCAGCGGCAACACTTCAAACATGCGGTTGATTGATGCGATAAGTAATGGGTTAAGGTTGGCCATGCAAAAACACCCGCAGCTTGTACTGATGGGACAAGATATTGCAGACTATGGTGGCGTATTTAAGATTACAGAGGGATTTGTAGAAGCGTTTGGAAAAGAGCGGGTTCGCAACACCCCATTGTGTGAGAGCGCCATATTAGGAGCAGGATTTGGATTGTCGATTAATGGTCATAAAGCCATGGTTGAAATGCAGTTCGCAGATTTTGTAAGCGAAGGCATCACGCAGATCGTGAATAACCTTGCGAAGAGTCATTACCGTTGGGGACAAAATGCAGACGTAGTAGTGCGTATGCCGACCGGTGCGGCTGTGGCTGCGGGGCCCTTTCATAGTCAGAGTAACGAAGCCTGGTTTTTTAAGACGCCTGGATTAAAGATTGCTTATCCGGCTTTCCCTTCTGATGCAAAAGGTTTGTTGTTAAGTGCATTTGAAGATCCGAATCCGGTGATGTATTTCGAGCATAAAGCCTTGTATAGAAGTATCAGTGAAGATGTAAGCGAGGATTATTATACGATTCCATTTGGTCAGGCAAGATTGGTTAAAAAAGGAAATGATCTTACGATAGTTACCTATGGCCTTGGTGTTCACTGGGCTTTAGAGGCCTTAAATGAAAACCCGGAATTACAGGCAGACCTGATTGATCTCAGAACCCTTGCTCCTCTTGATGTGGAAGCAATTTTCGGGTCGGTTAAAAGAACTGGAAAGGCCTTAGTTTTCCACGAGGACACTTTAACTGGTGGTATTGCCGGAGAAATTGCTGCGCTGATCACTGAACATTGTTTCGAATACCTGGACGCACCTGTTATGAGAGAAGGAAGCCTGGATACACCTGTTCCGATGAATGCTGATCTGGAGCATAACTTTTTACCGAAAGAGCGTTTTAAAGAAAAACTGCTCAAACTCTGGAGATACTAGGAAGGATGGAATTGATAGATTTAAGGAGCGATACGGTAACCAAGCCGTCGAAGGCCATGCTCGACGCCATGATGAACGCAAAAGTTGGAGACGATGTTTTTGCAGAAGATCCAACGGTTCATGAACTTGAAAATTACGCAGCCTCCTTATTTGGCAAGGAAGCGGCAGTTTTCTGCCCAAGTGGCACAATGACTAATCAAATAGCAATTAAAGTTCACACGCAACCAGGTGATGAAGTTATTTGTGATGTGAATTCGCACATCTACAATTATGAAGGTGGCGGAATTTCGTTTAATTCAGGAGTGCAGGCCAGGTTAATACAAGGAAATGAAGGAAGGCTGACGGTGGATATGATCGAGCCTTGTGTAAACGGAGATTTTGACTGGCTTACCCGAACAAATCTTGTGTCCCTTGAAAATACCATCAACCGTGCCGGAGGAAGCTTTTATACGAAGGAACAAATTGCTCCGATCTCAACATTTTGCAAAGAGCGAAAATTAAAATTGCATCTTGATGGAGCCCGTATTTTTAATGCTCTTGCCGAAACAAAAGATACAAGCCTTGAAACAGGTTCTTATTTTGATTCTGTTTCTATTTGTCTATCCAAAGGATTAGGTGCCCCTGTGGGATCATTGTTATTGGGTGAAAAGGAATTTATAAAAAAGGCCCGTCGGGTAAGAAAAGTATTTGGAGGAGGTATGAGGCAGGCAGGAATCCTGGCGGCCGCAGGCTTGTATGCTTTAAAGAATAATATTGAGCGATTAAAAGAAGATCATGTTAAAGCAAAAACTCTTGAACAGGAACTGAAGAAACTAAACTTCATTGAATCGGTTTTGCCGGTGTATTCAAACATTTTGATTTTTAATCTTAAGAAAGAGGTGATCAGCGGTGATGCTTTTGAAAAAAAACTTGCTGCAAAAAACATAAAGGTCTCTTCTTTTGGTAAACAGACCATACGTTTTGTGACCCACCTGGATTATACAGATGCCATGCTTGATCGCACGGTTGAGGCCCTGAGAAGTTTGTAATTTCGTTAATTTTAAGAGGTGATACCTAAGGACACGGTTGATAAGATAATTGAGACTGCCCATGTGGAGGAAGTAATTGGGGAGTTTATCACGCTTAAAAAACGGGGTACAAACCTTCTTGGTTTATGTCCTTTTCATGGTGAGAAGACGCCTTCATTTACGGTGTCGCCCGTAAAAGGAATTTATAAGTGTTTCGGTTGTGGCAAGGCCGGAAATTCCGTGAACTTTATTATGGATCATTTAAGTCTCACTTATCCTGAGGCTTTGAAGTGGCTGGCAAAAAAGTACGGCATTGAAGTTGTAGAACGTGAGATTACTCCGCAAGAGCGTGAGCAGCAGAACGAACGCGAGAGTATGATTATCGTGATGCAATACGCGCAGAGATATTTCAGCGATACAATGATGGGAACGGATGAGGGGAAGTCGATCGGCTATGGGTATTTTAAGGAAAGAGATCTGAAAGACGAGATTATTTCGAAATTTCAATTGGGATATAGTTTAGAAGAGAGAAGTGCGTTTACGAAAGCTGCGGTAAAAGCAGGTTATCAGCCTAAGTATCTTGCAAAAACCGGAATGAGCATAGTGAGTAATCGCTACGTTGAAGGGAAGGAGATGACCGAAAATGATCTGTTTGATCGTTATGCTGGCAGGGTAATGTTTCCCATTCACGATGATGGCGGCAGGGTAGTGGCATTTGGCGGGCGGACCTTAAGCAATGATAAGAAAGTAGCGAAGTACATTAATAGTCCGGAGACCGAAATTTATAATAAGAGTAAAGTTCTGTATGGTTTGTGGTTTGCTAAAAAGGCGATTAAAGACCGGGATACCTGTTTTTTAGTTGAAGGATATATGGATGTAATTGCCATGCATCAGGCGGGTATCGAGAACGTGGTGGCATCCAGCGGAACATCGCTTACGGTTGAGCAGATTAAAGCAGTTCACCGTTTTACAAATAATATTGTGGTGTTGTACGATGGCGACGAAGCAGGGCAAAAGGCCAGTAATCGTGCCATTCCTTTGTTGCTTGAAGAAGGCATGAATGTGAAGTTGCTTTATTTTCCGGACAATGATGATCCGGATTCGTTCAGTAGAAAGGTAACACAGGAAGAATTTCATAACTATATCAATAACAACAGTATTGATTTCCTTTATTTTAAGGCCAGGAAATTAAAGGACGAAACCAAGAATGACCCTATCAAACGCGCCGGTGTTATTAAAGACATCGTAGACAATATTGCTCTCATTCCTGACAACATTATCCGCAGCATTTATATCAAGGAATGTTCTAACATTATGGAGATCGAGGAATCTGTTCTTCAAATGGAAGTAAACAAGATCAGGAGGAAGGGAAATGCAAGACAGAAACCGGAGGAGATCGCTCCGTCTGCTGATCTACAGGCCCTGGATCAACCGCCTGCAGACGTGTTGACTGAGGGTGAAAAGGAAGAGATCTTTAAGTTCGAGATAGAGGAAAGAGATCTATTGAAGCTGATTCTTAACTTTGGAAATTTGATGGTGGTGACTGACGCGGAGGATGAGAACAGCAATAAGCATGAGATTGAAATAACGTTGTCGGAGTTTATTCTTATGGAATTATGGCGAGACGAAATCAGTTTTGAAAATCCAATTCATAAAGCAGTGCTCGATGAATATACGCATGAAATGTCCGCTCATCGTTTACCTGACCTTCAGTTTTTTTTAATGCATCCGAATCCCATTATCAGCGGTTTCGCAGTTAACAACGCCATCAATAGCTATCATCTCAGTCCACATTGGGAAAAACGTTACGGGATCATGATTCCGTCGGAGGTTTCTGAAGCAAAAAGAAATGCGGAGAAAATTTTGTTTAGCCTAAAGGCGCGCATTCTTCACTTATACAAAAAAGAAAAGGAAGAGGCGTTAAAACAAAATCTCAATGATGAGGAACAAATTAGCACGATAGAAGAGATAAAGAAATTAATCTACCTGATTGGCCGTGTGAGCAAGCTCCTCGGGAGGGTTGTGATCAGGTAGTAATCTCTTTTTTAACCACAAAGAGCACCAAGTGGTACGCTAAGAACCACAAAGAACTTGATCGTTAAACAGTTTCTTTTTTTCGTTCGCCGATTTGCTGGCGCCACATCGCATAATACAGACCTTTTTCTGCCAGGAGCGCATCATGTTTACCCTGCTCTATGATGTTTCCTTGTTCTAGAACATAAATGGTATCGGCATGCATAATGGTAGATAAACGATGCGCGATTAAGATTGTGATCTGTTGTTTACTAGCGCTTAACACTCTTATGGTTTCTGAGATCTCTTCTTCGGTTATGGAATCCAGAGCTGAAGTGGCTTCGTCGAAAATAAGAAGTTTTGGATTTCTCAAAAGAGCACGGGCTATGGAAAGACGTTGTTTTTCACCGCCACTTAGTTTAATACCTCCTTCGCCAATAGTGCTGTAGATCCCCTCCGCAGCGCGATTCAATATCGTGTGGCAAGCGGCTTTGCGAAGCACTTCCAATATTTCTTCATCGGTAGCGTCTGGTTTTACGAATAACAGATTGTCTTTAATGGTTCCGCTGAATAATTGAGAATCCTGTGAAACCAGGCCAAGTTGCATGCGCAATTCTGTGAGATTAATATTGGTAGATTCAATAGCATTGTAAAGTACCTTCCCTTCGTTTGGTTTATATAATCCCAGGAGTAATTTTACCAATGTGGTTTTTCCGCTGCCACTAGGACCAACAAAAGCTATGGTTTCTCCTGTTTTAATATGTAGGTCTACATTTTTAACGGCATATCCTTTTGAAGTGGTGTGTCCGAAAGACACATTATTAAAGTGTACTTCTTTTATCTGTCCTAAGTGTGAAGGACTTAAAGGAACCTCTTCAGATTCTGAATTAACCAGTTTGGCGAAATTATCCATACTCACTTTTGTTTCGTTATAAACTGCGATGGCATTTCCAAGTTCCTGCAGGGGATTAAAAATAAAAAATGAGAAAAACATCAGGGTTACAAGATCACCCACTTTGATATCCCCACGAAAAACAAAGGCATAAAGCGCAAATACCAGGCAGGTTCTTACAAAATGAACAGTTGTGCCTTGTACAAAACTTAAAGAACGAATAAAACGTACCTTTTTTAATTCGAGACCGAGGATCTTCAGAGTTGTCTGGTTTAAACGCTTTTCTTCCTGGTTAATGAGGCCAAGACTTTTTACAAGCTCGATATTGCGGAGAGATTCTGTGGTGGCACCGGCCAAGGCCGTAGTTTCACCAAGAATTTGTTTTGAAATGCCTTTAATCTTTTTTCCAAGAAAGGAGCTAATGCTCGCGATTATAGGAACAGTTGCTATAAATAAAAGACCAATAACCGGATGAATACTTACGGCATAGATCACCACAAAAACAATTCCAACAAGAAACTGAAAAATGAGTGAGATTGAAACGTTAACCATTCTCTCCATGTCGGTTTTTACTTTTTGAAGTTTGCCCAGTGTTTCACCGCTGCGCTGATCTTCGAAATCTTTGTATGGCAATGAAAGGGCCTTTTTGATTCCATCCATGTACATCTGCGCGCCTGTTCGTTGGATGACTATGTTTGTAAAATAGTCCTGGAAGTTTTTTGCAATACGCGACATCATGGCCGCACCAATGGAAAGTCCGAGGAAAAAGGCAAGTTTTTTAAGGAACTCTCCGATGTTGTCTCCGTGATTCCATTGGTAAGTGTCGCTCGCTTCATTGTGTTCGAAACCGAAATTATTAATCAGTTTTCCTGTAATAACAGAATCGAAAAGTGAAAAGCACTGATTAACGGCTGCCAATAAAAGAGCAATAATCAGTAACGATTTATGTTGTTTTAAATACTGTAGAAGTACTTTCATAGGTGGGTTAAATAAAAGAACAAAGGTATGAAGATTTGCTTCATTGCTTTTTGATAAAAAACGACTAATGTTAAATAATGCTAGAGAGTCTAAGGCATGGTAAGTGTAAAAGAAACCGGAGCCTGATCGCTGACAGAATAATAAACTTGTTGATTTGTAGCAGCATCGATGTAATATGCCGACAGTGAGGTAATCGCATAGACTTTCGCATAGTACAATGTTCCAGAAGAGTAACCAGGACTGTTATATGTATTGTCGCTTGGATTCAAGTGATTGTAAGCAATGTAGAAAGCTACATTGCTGTTAGTAACCAGAAAATCGTAGCTATTTGGATCGGTGTTATCTATGCTATTGTTTTTGCTAAAGAGTACCAACAACGTTCTGATGGTTGTGCCTGAGGCAGGCGGCAAACTTGCCGAAACTCTGATATAGTGTGTTCCAGAGACTGTAGTGTCCCTCACATAAGCGTTCGAGAAAGTCCAGGTGGGTTTGTTGTATATTTTCTCTTCAAGATACATGATACCGTTTCCCGGAAAGGACACCTGCGTATTTTTATAAGTCTGAGTTTTTTGTCCTCTGAA
The DNA here is from genome assembly GCA_016788025.1 of Bacteroidia bacterium. Classification (GTDB taxonomy): domain Bacteria; phylum Bacteroidota; class Bacteroidia; order B-17B0; family Aurantibacillaceae; genus Aurantibacillus. Next base: position 5,475 of record JAEUTM010000400.1, on the reverse strand, counting down.
TTCCAGTACATAAATTCCTGCCGGCACAGAATTGAGCGTGTAGGTACCTTTTGTGTCCGTTATAGTGCTTATTGTTGTGCCCTTAATGCTTACCGTTACCGTGTTTAGTCCGGTTGAAATTATCACGCCGTATTCATCGAATTGTGTAACGGAACCGGTAATTACACCGTTTGGTGCTGATACGAGGTTGCCATCCGGTCCCTGCGGTCCTGTTGGCCCTTGCGAACCAGCTGGTGCTTTTTTACAGGAAACAAACACCAGGATTGCGAAACAATATGTGGCTACAGATTTCATTATAAACCGGGTACGACTAGTGTAAAAATTTCCGACGGAGTGTCTCCAACTGAGTAATAAACTTTCCGTTTTGTTCCTGGATCGAGATACCAGGTATCCGGGGAAGTTACGGAATAAATCCTCGCATAATAGTTAGTGCCAGAGGGATAGGTGGGTAACATACTGGATCCATAATAAATACTTGCCGAGGGTCCTGAAATAAATGCAGCTTTATCATAGGATAGGGGATCGAGGTTTGATGAATTTTTATCTTTGCTGAAAAGTATCATGTAATTTCTTTGAGCTGTTGAAGAGGCGGGCGTAATCGCAGAGCTGATGACAATGTTATGTGTCTGCAGGGAATCCTTTATCAGCATGTTTGTAAAAGTCCAACTCGGTTTTTCACTAATACTGAGATGGCAATATACAATACCCTTACCGGCACATGATAAACCGTGAAACATTGACGTCTGAGTTTTTTCACCTTTAAACTCTAGAACGTAAACTCCAGGGGGTACAGAGGATATTGTATAAACTCCGGTTTCGTCAGTTACAGCTGATAAAGTAGTCCCCTTTACGGAAACCGTTACTGTGTTGAGATGTGTTTTTAATTCAGCTGCGAACTCGTCAAATTGAGTTATTTTTCCACTGATTGTTCCTGTTGCTTGTGACCCTGGAAATCCGGCCGGACCCTGGTCGCCCACAGGACCATCAGGGCCAGTTTTTTTGCAGGCGGTAAACATCAACAGACAAATAAATATGTTTAAGATATGTTTAATCAATTAATTTTTGGCATAGTTAATGTAAAAACCGGACTAGATACATCACCAACGGAATAATTTACTACTCTTTGAGAGGAGACTTCAGTGTAGGAAAACCCCGGAACCGCGGCATAGACCTTAGCATAAAAAATGGTTCCTTCAGGATACTGAGGTGAACCACTACTGTAAAATGATTGATTAGAATTTAGATTGATAAACCGCGCATAATCATATGTGGCGGGATTTTGATTGTCGATATCAGGACTCAGGCCACATAAAAGCAGAGGGCTTTTTGGAAAATTTAAAGTGTTCGTTATTGTACCGGTTAGTCCATAGATAGGCTGGTTTGCATTTATGGTTAGTGTTGGGTTTGAAATTAACCAGGTAGGTTTATCTACAATGCTCGCATGAACATATAAAATGCCATTACCAACAAAACTCACCTGGGTATTTTTCATTACCTGTGTTTTAGGGCCCTTGTAGTTTAAGGTGTAGGTTCCGGCTGGAACATCTGCTAACGTATATATACCTTTTTCATTTGTAACCGTGCTTAGCGTTGTCCCTTCAACAGATACAGTTATGGTATTCAGGCTGGTTTGAACTCGTTTAGAGAATTCGTCGTATTGATAAACGTTACCGCTGATGGTTCCGGTTGCTGCCGTTCCAGAAGGACCGTTGTTTCCTGGAGCTCCAGTTTCTCCTTTCGGGCCTTCGGGGCCCTTTTTGCAGTTAACTAATAAAATGCAACAAGCCAACAACAAAATAAAATGCTTCATGAGATTTGGGTTGACTATACAAATCTAGACTATTTAAGGAAATAAAAAAAGGCAGCTTTCGGACTGCCTTCTAAGATTATAACCGGATATCAAGGTTTGGTTACTGTAAATGTAGTGGCGAAAGGTGTTCCGTAGGTGGTATAGACGTTTTCGTCAATTGCAGCATCGTAGTAGCCAGTGTAAGATGTTGCTACAGGATATACTTTAACGTAAATAGTTGACCCGGAGGAGAAGGCATTATAATTTGTACCTGAAATGTTAGTTGTTCCGTTAATACCCGAAGCGCCTGACTGCATATTTGTAGTATAAATGTTATTATATGAGGAAGGGTCCGCCAGATCGATATTAGCTGTTTTCCCGAATACTAACATAAACGTTCTGCTCTTAGATAATGGGGTTGTTGCTATTTGGAATTTGATCTGAGGTGTGCTAAAGAACATGGTGTCCTTAACAACAGCTGATGTGATTACAGTTGTTGCTTTATCAACCACACTTGCAGTATTATAGAGGATACCGTTTCCTGGAAAAGTAACCTGAGTAGCTTTGTAAAGGCCAGCTCCTGGCTTGGTGAAGGTAACATTGTAAACTCCCGGAGGAACGTTTGGAATGGAATAGTTTCCTGAAGCGTCGGTAACGGTTGACAGATTGGTTCCATCAACGGTAACTGTTACGTTGTTCAAACTAGTAGTGTATTCCACACCAAATTCATCATATTGTCTTGCTTTCCCGGCTAAAGTGCCTGACGGAGCTGAACCGTTGGCGCCGGCCGGGCCTTGAGGCCCCTGAGGCCCTTCAACGGTGTCTTTTTTACATGAACTAAGAATTGCACTGAGGCAAAGAATGGGTAAAAGAAAATGTTTCATATTTTCTGTTTGGATTAGGCCGCAAAATTATATGAATTCCCTAAAATGAAAACGGGACACGAATCTTTTCATGTCCCGTTTTTCTATTCTCGTCGAAATTACTGATTGTTAACGGACTTATTCATAAACACGAATTTGTTATCAAAAACATCCAGAACTATTTCGTTATCCTTATTTACTTTTCCGGACAAAAGTTGTTTGGAAAGTTCATTCAGAATTTGTTTTTGCATTACCCGTTTAACCGGTCTTGCACCAAAATGTGGATCGTATCCGAGTTGCGCAAGCCATTCTATAGCTTCTTCGCTGGCTGAGATCTTCAAGCCTTGTTCGGCCAGTTGTTTGCGAATATGTTCAAACTGAATTTTAACGATCTCGGTAACGTTTTCGCGGGATAAAGGCTCAAACATAATTACTTCGTCGATGCGGTTCAAAAACTCAGGGCGAATGGTTTTTTTCAAGAGTTCGTACACTTCATTTTTGGTTTTAGCCATTACCGATTCTTTATTTTTATCGGTCAACTTATCAAAATTCTCCTGGATCAGATGTGAACCGATGTTACTGGTCATGATGATAATGGTGTTTTTGAAATTCACCGTACGACCTTTATTATCGGTTAAGCGGCCATCGTCGAGCACCTGCAGCAGAATATTAAATACATCAGGGTGTGCTTTTTCTATTTCGTCCAATAAGACCACGCTGTATGGTTTCCTTCTTACAGCTTCTGTAAGCTGACCACCTTCTTCGTACCCTACATATCCCGGAGGAGAGCCAATTAAGCGGCTTACCGCATGTCGCTCCTGATACTCGCTCATATCAATCCTGGTCATTGCATTTTCGTTGTTAAACAGAAAGTCTGCAAGAGCTTTTGCTAATTCGGTTTTACCCACGCCGGTAGTTCCAAGAAAAATGAACGAGCCAATAGGTCGTTTAGCATCCTGCAATCCTGCCCGGCTTCTGCGTACAGCGTCTGAAATACTTTCAATCGCTTCGTGCTGACCCACTACACGTTTGTGTAGCTCTTCTTCAAGATGAAGCAGTTTTTCTTTTTCGCTCTGCAGCATGCTTTTTATCGGGATTCCCGTCCATGCACTTATAACAGCAGCGATATCTTCGCTGTCTACTTCTTCCTTCAATAACTGAGATCCGTTTTCTTTGGCCTGGCGTAATTTTTCTTCAAATTCCGCGAGCCTTGTTTCTTCTTCTTTGATCTTTCCATAACGAATCTCTGCCACTTTGCCGTAGTCGCCTTGTTTCTCAAAATTCGCGGCCTGAAGTTTTAGTTCCTCGATATGTGTTTTAATCTTCTGTACATTTTCGATGACTTCTTTTTCAGATTGCCATCTAGCGCGGAGAGCCGTTCTTTTGTCCTGAAGCTCGGCGATCTCTTTGTTGAGTTCGTTTACTTTTAAATCTGCATTTTCGCGTTTAATCGCTTCCCGTTCAATTTCGAGTTGCATGATCCTGCGTTCCACTTCATCGAGTTCAATTGGCATGGAGTTGATCTGCATTCTCAGTTTGGAAGCAGCCTCGTCCATTAAATCAATTGCCTTATCTGGTAAAAAACGATCGTTGATATAACGCTGAGAAAGTTCAACCGCAGCTATAATGGCTTCGTCCTTAATCCTCACGTGATGATGCGTCTCATATTTTTCTTTGATACCACGAAGAATAGAGATCGCATCCTCTGCACTTGGTTCGTCCACCATTACTTTCTGGAAACGGCGTTCAAGCGCCTTGTCTTTTTCAAAATATTTTTGGTATTCGTTAAGTGTTGTTGCGCCAATGGCTCTCAATTCGCCGCGTGCCAGAGCAGGTTTTAAAATGTTTGCTGCATCCATTGCACCTTCTCCGCCTCCGCCTGCACCAACAAGGGTGTGGATTTCGTCAATAAACAAGATAATATCACCATCGGAACCGGTTACTTCTTTTACTACCGATTTCAAACGCTCTTCAAATTCACCTTTGTATTTTGCACCTGCAATCAAAGCCCCCATATCTAAAGAAAACACTTGTTTGCTTTTAAGATTTTCGGGAACGTCACCACTGATAATACGATGCGCCAGACCTTCCGCGATAGCCGTTTTACCCACGCCCGGTTCACCAACCAGGATAGGATTATTTTTAGTACGACGCGAGAGAATCTGCAGTACCCGACGAATTTCTTCATCGCGCCCGATTACCGGGTCAAGCTTTCCGTCACGGGCCTGCTGGTTAAGATTAATGGCGTATTTATTTAACGCGTTGTAAGTGTCTTCCTGAGATTGACTGGTTACGCGTTCGCCTTTGCGTAACTCTGCAATTGCAGCTTTCATCTCTTTTTCCTTCATTCCCGCATCTTTCATAAGATTTGCGGTACTATCGCCGGAATGTAAAAGACCCAGCAACAAGTGTTCTATAGAAATAAACTCGTCGTTATATTCTTTTAAATAGGAAGAAGCTTTTGCCATGGCTTTATTTGCAGCCACAGAAAGGTGTGGCTGGCCGCCGCTGACTTTAGGATAGGACTGGATCACACTCTCAACCATTTTCCCGAAGGAAGCCGGATTAATGTTCAGCTTCTTTAAGATAAAAGGTGTTACACTTTCATCCACTTCCATAATAGCTTTTAAGATGTGTGCCGGTTCAATGGCTTGTTGGCCGTTCAATGTGCTTAATTGCACAGCTTGTTGAATGGCTTCCTGTGATTTAATGGTATAATTATTCAGATTCATGCATTAATGGAAGCATATTTTGTTCCATAATGCGAAGGCAGTAAAAACGTCTGTTTTTAGGGGTTTTATATGACTTTATGACTCTGAAAAA
>JAEUTM010000354.1 GCA_016788025.1 Bacteroidia bacterium | reverse complement strand
ATACGTTAACCCGGTTGCAGTTCCAGGCATCGTAGACATAGATGGTGATGGAGACTTAGATGTACTTACCTTTTCAGCAACAGGAGTTTTGATCCAATGGCATAAAAATATGTCAATGGAAAATTATAATAAACCAGACAGTCTCGAATTTCAGCTACAAGAAGAGTGCTGGGGCAAAGTGGCTGAAAGTTCCTGCACGGCTAATCTTTCATATTCATATTGTATGCAGTCAAGTTCAGCTTTTGCTCAAGTTCAAGGCCTCGCAGGTAAAGAGCTGCACGCCGGTTCCTGTCTAACTTGCTTGGATAGTGACGGAGACCTTGACATGGATTTGATTATTGGCGATATTCTTTGTAAAACAACGCAATACATGCATAACGTTGGAACCCAGTCTGCAGCGCTGTTTGGAGATACTACAAAAATGTATCCCAATTATCCAGGCAAAGGAAATACAACACAACCCTACATGAATTCTTTCCCCTGTGCTTATATCGTAGATGTTGATAACGATCAGAAACAGGACCTGATTGTTGCCCCCAATTCATTGAGCAGCGAGAATTACAAGAGTGTTTGGTTATACAGAAACACGAGCCAGACAAGTACCGTGAATTTCCAGTTTGTAAAAAACAATTTTCTTCAGGATGAAATGATAGATGTTGGTCAAAATTCCCTTCCTGTTTTATTGGATTACGATGCAGATGGAAAAAAGGATTTATTGATTGGAAATTACGGGTATTATCAAGGCAACACAACAAGTGCGCGACTAACGCTCTACAGAAACACAGGTTCTAATAGCCAGCCATCATTTTCTTTAGTAACACGCGATTATGCAAGTTTAGCGCAGTACAGTTTAAGCGGAATTATGCCTTCGGTAGGTGATATTGACAATGATAACGATCTTGACATTTGTATAGGGGTGACAAGCGGACAAATACACTGGCTTGAGAATACTGGTGGGCAGGGAAACCCATGCAATTTTTCAGTTTTCAAAAACAATCCCTTTGGTTTTACCACGGTGTCCTCAGGCGCTATTCCGCAACTTTTTGATCTGGACACAGACGGAAAACTGGATTTGTTGATTGGTATGCAGAATGGCAATATTGCTTTTTATAAAAACACTGGTACTTTAACAACACAAAATGTTCTGGCGCCTTCTTTCAGTCTTGTTACGAATACACTTGGAAATATCGATGTAAAAAGTGACCCTTTGGTCTATGGTTACGAGGGCGATGCGGCACCGTTTTTTTATAACGATAACGGCATTAAGTTAATGGTGGGATCTATTACAGGGGCTCTGGCTTACTACACTGTGCCTTCAAATATTTTGGATCCCTATAACCTGATTAATGCGCAGGTAAATGGTTATAACGAAGGCGGCCAGTCCACTGTATGTTACGAAGATATTAACGGAGATGGAATAAGAGACATGTTTATTGGTAATAGTGGAGGAGGTTTAAAATTTTATTCATCTAAATCAATGTACGTCGGTCTAAAGGATATAAACAATGAAAGAATACTGAATTTGATCACATTTTTTCCAAACCCTCTGAATGAAAAGTTAAACATCAGGATAGAAGAGTTTGAGTTTTCAAATGCATCGATACATGTAAACAATCTGCTGGGCCAGGAACTGATGAAACAATCAATTCCTGGCAACACCTTTCAAATGGATGTTTCTGGACTTGCCCCTGGAGTCTATCTTGCAAAAATTTATATTGAATATGCGGGGAGACAAGTGTCGCTCACTAAAAAGCTGATCAAAGAATAGTTGAAAAGGAACTCAGTATATGTAATTCTTGTCTGTGCAGTATTTTTTTTTACCTGTAGAAAGGATGTGGGTAAAATTAATCGCGGCAATTACCCGGACGAGATCGGGAAAATTATAGGTCAGAACTGTTCGGTGTCTGGCTGTCACAACAGCGAAAGCTACAAGGCTTCGGCAGATTTTGATCTAAGTACATGGGAGACCATGTTTAAGGGTTCAGACAATGGTTCTCCTGTTATTCCATTCAACAGCGAATTTTCTTCACTTTGTTATTTTATCAACACGTATCCTGAGTTAGGTATACAGAATTCACCCACCATGCCACTGAATAAGTCTCCAATGCCTTATGAAACAGTAAAGAAAATCAAGGACTGGATTAATCAAGGCGCTCCCGATATAAGCGGAAGAGTGAATGGTTCGGACCCGGAACTGAGAAAGTTATATGCGGTTAACCAGGGCTGTGATGTGGTTACAGTATTTAATGCGGAAACTCAGCTTCCTATTCGTTATGTTAAAGTTGGAAACAAGCCGACTGGAAACACACCTCACCAGGTGCATGTTTCTCCCGATGGAAAATATTGGTATGTTTCTTTCCTGACCACAAACATTCTTCAGAAGTTTGATTGTAGGACAGATCAACTTGTCGGAAACATCCCGCTCACTCCATTCGCTGCCGGCGACTTAAGCGGACCAGATATTTACGAGTGGAACACTTTTGTAATCTCCAGCGACAGTAAATATGCTTACTGTGCCTCCCTTAATAATAATGGGTGGATCTCTAAAGTGGATCTTGAAAATATGACTTTGCTGAAGTTCCGCGTCGGTCTCTCAAACCCTCATGGCATTGCCTTAAGTGAAGCAGATGATGTTATTTATGCGACCTCTCAGTACGGAAACTCTATTTATATAATCGATTCCGCACTTACTAATCCCGTTAGATATTCCCTGAACAGTTTGCCGCCCAATAACAATCCAAATACCCTTGATCCTCACGAATTATTTTTATCGCACGACAAAAAGAACCTTCTCATCTCTTGCCAGGCCAGTAACGAAGTACGGATTTTCAGTCTCCAGACTAATTCCGTAACAAATGTAATTAGTACAGGAATCTTCCCACAGGAAATTATGTATTCAGAGGCTAAGAACCAGTATTTCGTTGCCTGCACGAGCGATGATCAAATGTTTCCGAACAGCATGGGAGTGATTACCCGTATTGATGGGTTAGGTTTTGGTGCCACCCATATTCCGTGCGGATATCAGCCTCATGGTATGGCGGTTGACGACCGCAAAGGAATTTTGTATGTATTGTCACGAAACACTTCCTCACAAGGCCCGCCACCGCATCATACCAGCTCATGCCTCGGCAAAAACGGCTTCGTTAATTTTATCGACCTCAATACTTTTAAACTGCTTTCGAAAAAATATGAATTGAGTGTTGACCCTTATTACATAGCTTTGCGCCCTTGATTATGAACGATAGACTAAATCAACTTCTTGCAAAACAACCAATTCTTCTTTTTGACGGTGAGTGTGGTTTTTGTAACAGGGCTGTACAATTTGTATTGAGACACGAAAAAAAGAGCGCAACTCCAGGAAAACGGCTTCATTTCGCAGCTCTGGAATCTGAAGAAGGAAAGGCTTTAAGAGAGTACTTCGCAATAGCTGAAAAAATTGATAGCATAATATTAATAAAACAACATTCGGCTTATATTAAATCCTGCGCCGCGCTACGGCTGACTATGTATATGCGCGGTTTTTGGCCATTGATGATGGGTTTTGTTGTGATTCCTCCCTTTATCAGGAACATTGTTTATGATTTCGTGGCCCGACGACGGAAAAAAATTTTCGGAAGAACGAAGAGCTGCGCATTGTTGAAGAATGAAGACGCCTCTCGTTTTTTGGACCGCAAAATCTAACGGAGTTTCGCTGCAAACGCGATACTGGCAAGTGATAATTTTAAACCCTCAATTTCTTTAAATGCAAGATGAGCCGCTTCGATTGTAGCGCCGGTGGTAACAACATCATCTACCAGTAAAATATGTTTGTTGGTAAGTTCATCCGGTCTCAGGCACTTAAAGATACCCTCTACATTTTCCCAGCGTTGGTATTTGTTTTTCCTGGTTTGGGTTGATGTAAAGGCTGTTCGCTCAAGATAACCAGAATCCAGGGGTTTTGAGATGGACTCGCCTAGTCCTTTCGCGAACCATTCACTTTGATTATAACCACGGCTTTTTAGTTTTTTCTTGTGTAATGGAATCGGAATAATCACATCAATGTTTTCTGTTAACCCTTTTTGAAAGAGCTCTTTGCCATGCATAGCCCCAATGTATCTTGCCAGCTCTTTTTGATCCTCGTATTTGATTGCGTGTAATAAACGCTGGACTTTGCCGCTCTTCTCAAATAAAAAGTATGGCCAGGTATTTGCAAGAGGAACACGGCCGTAAAAAACCTTTTGCAATTCATTATCCGCCAAAAGATGGTAATTGCTCCTGGGTAAACTCAGCCGGCAGTGATTGCAAACAAAGTGTTCATGTGCAAATAAAATCGACTCACATGCCTCACATCTGCGGGGATAAATTAGTGACAAGAAATCGTTGATAAATGACATAAATTAACACTAAAATACTGATTACTACGATTAATTTTGCAGTATGAGCGAAGAAAAGGAGAATCCGCGCAGACGCGGCGTTGTCATACTCTGGTCGATTATTGTACTTCTGTTAGCCAGTAATGGAGTTACTATCTGGTTATGGAAGACAGGAAAAAACGAGATTATTAAAGAACGTATTGTTAAGGAACAGATTATTGTAGAGCGTGATAATGTGCAAGCCGATTTGGTAACCTTAAAAAGCGACTACGAACATTTGCAGGTTAAAGACGCAGCAATGCAAAAGGAAATTGATGAGAAGAAAGCAAGAATTGACGAACTCATTAAGGAAGCTAAAAAACACAAGGGCGATGCTTACGTTATCGCTCAACTTCGAAAGGAAACTGAAACCCTGCGTGTAATTATGAAGGGTTTTGTGAGAACAATTGACTCACTGAACACACTGAACATAAATCTGGCGACGGAAAAGAAAAAGGTATTGAAGCAACTGGATGTTGAGAAAGAAAAACAAAATGTTCTGATTAAAGAAAAAGACGAATTAAAGACGACTATTGCCAAAGGCAGTGTGTTGAGTTGTTTTAATGTTATTGCCAAAGCGGTTTCATATAAACGTGGTGGAAAAAAAGAATCGGAAACTACCAAAGCAAAGAAGGCGGAGAAAATCAAAGTGAGCTTCACTTTGGGTGAAAATAAGATTGCTAAAGCAGGAGAAAAGACCGTTTACATCCGAATTATGACACCCGACGGCAAGGAAATGGCGAAGAGCTACGATGATAATTATCGCTTCACATTCAATAAAAGCAGCGGTTATTTTGCCGGCAAGGAAACGTTGAATTATGCTAATGTTGAAATTACAGGAGTTACTTACTGTGAGGGACAGGATGAATTTGTACCAGGCAAATACGTTGTGGAAGTAGCCTGTGACGGCGTTGTAATCGGAAGCTCGAGCTTAAAGCTGGACTAAAGCTTTCCGGAAGTTAGTAATATCTTGTTCCAATAACAAGAATATCATCCACCTGTTCGTGAGCGCCACGCCATTCCTCAATTGTTTTGGATAACAATTCTTTTTGCTCGCTCATGCTCAAGTGTTGAGAATTAATGAGCAGGTTTTTTAAAGCGCTCGCCTTGAACTTTTTTCCCGAAGGTCCGCCAAACTGATCAGAGTACCCATCAGAGAAAATATAAATGGTATCGCCCTTTTGAAGAGGAATCTCGTGGTTTGTAAATTTATTTTTATCTCCGGCTTTGGAATTTCCAATGGGAAATTTATTAGCCTTTATTTCAATTAATTCATTATTTCTTACGAGCCAAAGTGGATTATAAGCCCCGGCAAATTCGAGCACTCCTTTTTTCTTGTCAAATGAACACAGCGCTATATCCATACCGTCCCGCACCGTGTTGTCTTCAAGATCAGTCTGACGTAGTGTGTCACTAATGCTTTTGTTTAGTTCGTCGAGAATACGTGCTGGTTCCGTAATTTTCTGTTCACCCACCACGCGGTCTAACAAATTGTGCCCCACAATGGACATAAAAGCACCGGGAACTCCGTGCCCTGTGCAATCTACGGCAGCAAAGATTACGGTATCCTTCTTGTCTTCCATCCAGTAGAAGTCGCCGCTAACGATGTCTTTTGGTTTGAATAAAATAAAAGTGTTTGGCAGAGTTCTCTTCACAAAATCGTCCGGTGGAAGAATCGCATCCTGGATTCGTTTAGCGTAACGAATACTCGCTGTAATGTCCTGGTTGATCTCATCGAGTTCCTTGTTCTTTTGCACAACTTCTGCTGTACGCTCGCTTATTTTATCTTCAAGAATTTTTTTCTCCTGCAGGAGCTTACGTTCTCTTATTTTAATATAGGCGAATAAACCGCTTACAATTCCGGAAAATACAATTAAATAGAACCACCATGTTTTCCAATAAGGAGGGCTGATACGGATCTTGATATCTATAGGCTTGCTGCATACTCCACTGCTGTTGCAGGCAATCA